>DAIPLH010000061.1:0-11236 GCA_036769325.1 Bacteroidota bacterium | reverse complement strand
TGGGCCAGATGTCCGCCGGTGAAATCTGGGGACGTTATATCAGGTATGTCGGCGCGGGTGCTGTTGCTGCAGCGGGGATCATGACGGTATTCCGTTCGATGCCGACAATGTACAACTCGCTGAGAGTAGGCCTGAAGGAACTGCGTGGTTCGTCCGGAAAGGAATCGGCCGCAAAACTCCGGACCGAAACGGATCTCTCAATGAAAACAGTGCTGGCCGGAGTAGTCTTTGTCATGGTCGTTCTGGTGGTTGTGCCTCACATCGTTGGGGACCAGACAACGGTTCTGTTCCGGATGGTTGCGGCTGTCTGTATTGCAGTGTTTGCGTTCATGTTTGTCACGGTTGCATCACGCATCGTGGGTCTCGTGGGGGTGACGTCGAATCCGACATCGGGAATGACGATTGTTACTCTTCTTGGAACGAGTCTTGTTTTCTATGCCCTTGGGTGGACAGATACATTTGGAAAGATCACGGTGTTGACTATCGGAACGGTGGTGTGCGTCGCTTCATCAATGGCGGGGGACATGTCACAGGACTTAAAAACCGGATACATCATCGGAGCAACTCCCCGGGCACAGCAGATCGCCGAGCTTATCGGCGCAATCGTGCCGGCCTTCTTCATTGCGGGCGCTGTCTGGTTGCTCGGCGAGACGTACACCTTCGGCTCTCCGGATCTCCCGGCGCCCCAGGCCACACTCATGAAGACTGTTATTGAAGGCGTCCTTGCGGCTGACCTTCCGTGGGGACTCGTAGCCATGGGGTCGGTGTTTGCGCTCATTGTGCAGCTCCTTGGCATTCCAGCGCTTCCGTTTGCAGTCGGTATGTACCTTCCTCTTGCGTCCACGACGCCGATCTTCATAGGCGGAGTAGTCAGTCACTTTATTGAGAAGAGAGCGAAAGGGAACCAGGAAACAATCACCTCCCGGAGGGAGAAAGGCGTGTTGTTGAGTTCGGGTTTGATTGCGGGCGAAGGAATGATGGGCGTTGTGATTGCCGCATATGCCTTTATCGTGGGAACCAAACCGGCAGGAATCGGGATTGATCTTGGCGAAGCGGCATCTTTGATCGGGTTCCTGCTGTTGATCGTGTACCTTATCAGGAAATCAGAGAGCACCAAATAAGTACCGAACATTCCATCAATCAACCATAGAGGAATTCATGTCCGATTTCTTGCGCACAAAATCGCTGACACAGGTACTTCAGGACGCGGAGAAGGGTGCGGAAGGGGAACATCTGAAGAGGTCTCTCGGTTCCTTTGACCTCCTCGCTCTCGGCATCGGTGCGATTATTGGGACTGGAATCTTTGCCGTTATCGGCACCGCGGCAGCCGGGGGAGCGGGTCATCTCGGTGCAGGGCCCGCGGTTTCACTTTCATTTATCCTTACTGCAATCGCCTGTACCTTTTGTGCGCTCTGTTATGCGGAATTCGCCTCACTCGTCCCGATCGCCGGGAGCGCGTATACCTACTCGTATGCAACCCTCGGAGAGCTTGTCGCCTGGATCATCGGTTGGGATCTCATTATTGAATACGCGGTGGGAAACGTTGCCGTTGCCATTGCCTGGGCTGCCTACTTTCATCAACTTTCTGAAGGAATAGGAATTGACATCCCCGCCTGGCTGTCCGTTGACTTCCGCTCGGCTGTCCAGGCAGCTTCCAATGTTGCCGCATCCGGAGGTCAAATTGCAGCCGTCGACGTACTCCCATTTGACGCCTGGACGGATCATCCGACCATCTTCGGTATCCCGATCATTTTCAATTTTCTCGCGGTGATCATCGTGGCCGCTGTGACCTGGCTGCTTGTCATCGGAATCAAAGAGTCGGCACGAGCAAACAATGTCATGGTGATTCTCAAAATTGTCATCCTTTTCTTCTTCATCGGGGTAGGGGCGATGTATGTGAAACCGGAGAACTGGACCCCCTTCATGCCTAATGGCTTCGCGGGTGTGTGGACTGGCGCCAGTCTGATCTTCTTTGCCTTCATCGGATTTGATGCTATCTCAACGGCAGCCGAGGAGTGCAGGAATCCGGGGCGCGACATGCCAATCGGCATTATCGGGTCGCTGATCGTGTGCACTCTGATCTATGTTGCGACATCGTTCGTGCTTACCGGAGTTCAACCCTGGCATGAACTCGGCGTTGCAGACCCGCTTGCGGCCGTGCTGTCATATGCGGGTCTCGACTGGGCTGCAGGGATTGTGTCACTTGGCGCAGTTATTTCAATGACCGCTGTATTGCTGGTGTTCCAGCTCGGTCAGCCGAGAATTTTCTTCTCGATGTCGAGGGACGGACTCCTCCCGAAGTATTTTTCCAGGGTCCACCCTCGCTACAAGACGCCGCACGTCACAACCATATGGACCGGAATTGCTGTTGGGGTCGTCTCTGCATTTGCCAATATCAATGAGATTGTAGAACTGACGAATATCGGCACACTGTTCGCATTCGTCCTTGTTTGCGTGGGGGTGATTGTCCTCCGCCATACTGATCCTGACCGGCCAAGAGTGTTCCGGACTCCCTTTGTTCCTCTTGTTCCGATCCTCGGGATTCTCATGTGTCTTTACCTGATGCTCGGGTTGCCCGTGATTACGTGGATCAGGTTCGGGATCTGGCTGCTGATCGGACTCGTCCTCTATTTTTCGTACGGATTCTGGAAGAGCAAGCTCAGGAGCCGATCCTGACCGACAGCGGGACCCAAAGTACTTCCACTGAGCTTCGCCGGGAGCTGACTCTTCTGGATTCGACAATGATCAATGTCGGGACGATGATCGGTTCCGGCATTTTCATCGTTCCTGCCACAATTGTGTTGTATGTCCAATCATCGCTTCTGGCAGTGTGCGTCTGGGTGGTTGGCGGTGTGGTGAGTCTTCTTGGGGCCCTCAGCATTGCAGAATTGAGTGCCGCCTATCCTCGCGCCGGCGGGCAATTTGTCTATCTTGAGAAAGCATACGGGCCCCTATGGGGATTCCTGTATGGATGGACGGCCTTCATGGTCATCAACACAGCCTCCATTGCGGCGATCTCCATCGGTTTTGCCTCATATCTGACCCACCTCGTTCCACTAAGCCCTGCTTCGGTGACCGTCTGTGCTCTTCTCTCGACGGTTTTTCTCACCGCAATCAATTGTTACGGAGTAAAACTGGGGGCCATCACACAGAACGTCTTCACACTGCTCAAGATCGGTGCATTGGCGGCGTTGTGTCTTGCAGGACTCTTTTCCTCGAGTGCCTCTCTCAGCAATCTTAATCCGCTCGTCCCGGATCTTCCATTTTCTGCTCTTGGCGGACCCATCACCCTTGCCCTTGTCGCGGTGCTCTGGAGTTACGATGGGTGGATTGAGATTACGTACATCGGCGGGGAAGTGAAAGACCCCGACAGAAATCTTCCCCTCTCTATCATCTATTCTACAGTCCTTGTTATTGTCATGTACTCAGCCCTCAGCTACTCAGCCGTTGCAGTGTTGTCGGTTCAGTCAATGGCTGCTTCACAACTTGTTGCAGCCGATCTGGCAACCGCAGTGCTTGGTCCGATCGGAGCGGGGCTTGTCGTATTCGCAATTCTTATCTCCACGATCGGAGCGAACAATGGAATCATCTTCACTGCCGCGAGGATTCCGTATGCAATGGCAAGGGAAGGAGTGTTTTTCAGAAGCCTTGCGAATGTCAATCCGCGGTTCGGGACGCCGCTGACGGCGTTGGTGGTTCAATGTGTTCTTTCGTGCCTGCTGACACTCAGCGGGACCTACGACCAGCTGATCACCTATATGATCTTCAGCTCATGGTTCTTCTATGCAATGTCCTGCGCCGGTGTCATTGTGCTCCGGAAGAAGGAGCCTCATTTGAGACGACCCTACCTGACGTGGGGCTATCCATTCGTTCCGGTCCTGTTTGTCCTCTTTGCTTTCGGACTGACCGTCTACACGATTATCGAGGATCCGAGGTCAGCATTGATTGGTGGCGGGATTATTCTGCTTGGTGTTCCGGTTTTTTATGTGTGGAAGCGGAGGGAGGGCAAGCATTGAGCGGAGAGCGAAGAGCGAAGAGCGAAGAGCGAAGAGCGGAGAGCGGAGAGCGGAGAGCAGAGAGCCAAGAGCCAAGAGCAGAGAGCGAAGAGCAGAGAGCAGAGAGCGGAGAGCAGAAAGCGAAGAGCAGAGAGCGAAGAGCAGAAAGCCAAGAGCAGAAAGCAAAGAGCAGAGAGCAGAGAGCAGAGAGCAGAGAGCAAGAAGCCTGGGCAAGGTAGCCGGGGGAATGCTGGCTTGCATTCCCCCGGCATCCAGGCTGTTTAGACGATCTTCTTCCGGACAGTCATGTAGTACACAATGAGTCCTGCTCCCGCGAAGAGAGTGATGAGGGCGGGGTAGATACCTTCTTCGACGTAAGTAACTTCACGGAGCCACAGGCCGACGATAACGGCAAGGCCGATTGAAAGGAACACAATCCCCCATTTCAGCGCTGAATAAGGATTGGACTTGCCGGTGCTCCTCTCATACAGCTGTTTGATATCTTCTGGTGACAAGCCGCGGTCGAGCATGGTCATCCGCTCCTTGTGGCGAGTCAGGACAAAGCTCGCAATGATTCCGCCGACAACAAAGAAGAAGATAATAGGAATGAATACTTCAGCCATCGTGTACCTCCGGGAATATTTCGGTTTTTAGCGTTTCTGAGCATTGGACTACATCCCAGCCCGGAATGTTTCAACAAAAGAATTGAAACATAGAACCCCCCGATGTAGTCAAAGGTGTGTTAGCTTTTCTCCTGCCGCGGCCAGGCGGGGCTCCAAAACACCATATTCAAGCGGGTTTCAGTGACGGATAATGAGAGTCAGATCATCGCTTCAGTCCGGTCCGGCAATGCGAGGGCGTATGCCGTCCTTGTGGATCGGTACAAGGATCGGGCTCTGACGCTTGCGATCAGACTTGTTGGCAACCGGGATGAGGCGGAAGAATTGGTGCAGGACGCTTTCGTCAACGCGTATCGCAATCTCGAGCAATTCCGGGGCGATGCGCGTTTTGGTACATGGCTTCACCGGATTCTGTATAACCTCTGCATGACAAAGGTGTCGAGAAGGAGGGAGAGGCCGGATTCACTTGATTCGGTTGAAAATGGAGCTTCAGTGATTCCCCAGGATTACAACGGTCCGTCGATTCAGGAAATGGTTGAACAGGGAGAACTGGTCGGGATGATTGAAGAGGAGATCGACAGGCTTCCCGAGACTTTGAGAACGCCGATCCTTCTCTTTTATGTTCAGGAAATGAAGTACCAAGAAGTGGCAGAAGTCATGAACCTTCCTATGGGGACGGTCAAAACATACCTGCACCGGGGGAGAAATCTCCTGCGGGAACGCATGCACGCGAAATTGAGAAACGAGGTGGCTCTCTCATGAATACACATATTCCACCGGAACGATTCCTCGAGTTTGTTGATGGAAGTCTGGGTAGCCAGGACCGAAAGAACATCGAAGATCATCTGTCGTCCTGCCGCTCATGCAGGACCGCATTCAATGATTTTCAGTATCTGGATCGTACCCTTCGGGACTCTCCCCTCCAGCAAACATCCCGCGGTTTTTCGGGTAGAGTCATGGCGCGTGTTATCTCAAAGGGGAAGGAACCGTTCACATTCAGGATGCTGACCGGACTTGCGTACGCCTTCGCAATGCTGATTGTGCTTGTTGTTCTGGGCTGGGTTTTTGTGGTGACGGGCGTTATCGGCCTTGAAACGGGGAGCGAAGGAGGGAGCAGAATTCAATCGGTGATGGATGCGACTTCGTCGACACTTGCAACCACTCTGGCCCTCGCAACGACCTGGATCAGAGAGTATATCCCATTCTTCTTCGGTTCCGGTTCAGTCGGCATCACGGCTACGATTTTCGGAGTAGTGCTGATGCTCTTTTTGTTTGACCGGATCGTCGGCTGGAGAATTGAAGGCAGGCTGAAACAATTCTGATCAGGCGCCTGTCTTCTTAGTCCCGTTTTTCCCCTAAACATTCCTTGTAATAGTCCTCGTACTGGGTCACGATCTTCTTGCTGTCAAACTCCAATGCGCGCTTCCGTGCGGATCGTGCAAAAAGCTCATGGCGCGCAGTATTTGTGAGGAGCTCCATCGCGTACTTTGCCATCCTCGGGATATCCCCGATCTCTGCAATATAGCCGGTCTGTCCGTGGAGCTGGAGCTCGGGCAACCCGCCGACACTTGAGGAAATCACGGGAACGCCGCATGACATTGCCTCAAGAGCGGAAAGGCCGAAACTCTCCGACTGACTTGGCATGAGGAACAGATCGGCCGCCGAGAGAATAGGTATCAGATCCTGTTGCTTACCGAGAAACCGGACTTCCTCCTTAATCCCGAGTTCACGCACCAGGATTTCACAGTTTGAGCGGTCAGGGCCGTCACCTGCGAGGATAAGTTTTGAGGGAACCTGTTTTCTCACCTCATGAAAAATCCGGATGACGTCGGCCACCCGCTTTACTGCCCGGAAATTTGAGGTGTGGACCAGAATACTCTCCCCGGTCGGGGCAAACTTTTCCCTGATCTCCTCGCAATCTATTCTCTTATATTTCTCGGTGTCGACAAAATTCGGGATGACGCGGATATCTTTTTCTATTCCGTAATTCGTCAGTGTCTTTTCCTTCAGAAAGCGCGATACAGCAGTAACTCCATCGCTGGCCTCGATGCTGAACTTCATCACCGGCAGGAAACTCGGTTCGAGACCGACAAGCGTAATGTCAGTCCCATGAAGGGTCGTGACAATCTTGAGCCCGTTCTTCAATATCTCCCGGGCCAGGAACGCGCTGGTGGCGTGAGGGACGGCATAATGGGCATGAACGAGATCAAGCTTTTCGAAGCGTGCCACTTCAACAATCTTGCTGGCAAGTGCGGGTGTATAGAGCGGAAATTCAAAAAGCGGATACGAGGCCATCTCTACCTCGTGGTAGTAGATGTCTCCCAGGTAGCCATCGAGCCGCATCGGGAGTGCATAGCTGATGAAATGGATCTGGTGTCCCCTGCCGGCCAATGCCTTGCCCAGTTCAGTTGCAACGACACCACTTCCGCCGTATGTTGGATAGCAAACGATTCCGATTCTCATTGCGAACCTCTTCGAAGAACCAAAAGATACCGAATTTCGTCGATTGGCACAAAGGTGAACCGTCCGCGGGGTAGCTCAGTTGTTAAGTTCCATGAACTCACCCCCTAGCAGGGATCAAACCCGTCTCGAGACGAGGTCTCGGCCGGAGGCCGGACCATTTCCCCCTCGCTTACCAAGGGAGGGTCTACGACCTCGTAGAGGGGAGAGTTCTATAAACGAAACAAAAGAAACCAAAGTGAGACACCACTTTTTCCCTTGCCAAAGAAAACCCATGATCCTGACTTGACTATCCATGAACGATGAATCAAGAACCATAGCCGGAAAGGTCACGCTCGCGATCAAGGTCGAAGCATCCCGCTTTCTTGCTATGGCATCACCGGTCGAATCAAAGCCTCAGGCCGAAATGCTTCTGTCTCTGATAAGACAGGAGTACCACGACGCAACGCATCATTGTTTTGCTTACCGGCTGGGTACGACCGGCAATCTGTTTCGTTACAGTGATGATGGGGAGCCCTCCGGTACCGCAGGAAAACCGATATTGACAGCAATCGACAGGCTGGGTTTGACCGATACTCTTGTTGTTGTCACCCGTTACTTTGGAGGAATAAAGCTCGGTGTTGGTGGACTTGCCAGGGCATACGGACAGGCCGCGGATCAGGTTTTGAAGAATGCAAGGATCGTTATTCAGTACGCCATGCAGCCTTTCGAAATAGCCTTCCCGCATTCACAGACTGGGAATGTCATGCGGACGATCTCAAGGCCGGGCGTTAGTACCGAATCCACGAGATATGACGATGAAGTCCACCTGAGTCTCCTGGTGCGGCAGTCAGTCAAACCAGATCTCCAGCGCGATCTCATCGAGATCACAGCAGGCGATATCAGAATCGAAAAAACTCTGTCGACCAACATGGAAGCCAGTGATGAATGAGCAGGATGCGATGTTCCTCACGATCCTCAGGGTGGGGTTCGTTATCCTCGTACCGATCGGCTTTTACCATCGGCTCAAATCGCGGACTGATGAACCCCTTGATCGCAGGCAGGAGGGACTCTTCATCCTTGTTGCACTTCGCCTTGTGGGACTTACAGGAATTGGAGGATTGATTGCCTATCTCATTTCTCCCACTTCAATGTCCTGGTCATCAATGTCACTCCCCGTCTTGCTCCGCTGGTTTGGTGTGGCGCTTGGGGTTGGCAGTGGCCTGCTCCTGACATGGACTCTGAAGACTTTAGGGAAGAATCTGACCGATACAGTGGTCACGAGAAGAGATCATACACTCGTCACCAATGGTCCATATCGCTGTGTGAGGCATCCGTTCTATGTTTCGGGGTTCCTGGCCATAGCTGCCAACGGCCTCGCTGGCGCGAACTGGTTCTTTCTTGTTGCCGGGGCTTTGTTCTTTATTCCGGATTTCTATCCGGACCAAAAAAGAGGAAGAACTGCTGGTAGCGCGATTCGGGCAACAGTATCTGGAGTATATGAGAGGAACGGGGAGGTTCTTTCCGAACGCGGAACGCGAAAAGAGAAGTCGATAGTCGACAGTCAATAGTCGGAAACGCGAAACGCTCCCAAAGGTCCGAAGGACTCCTTCGTCCAAGGGACCCCTGTGGGGGAGGACCCCTTCGGGGGAAGTAGGGGAGGGCAAATAGTAGACTTGAAACTCGGAACGCGAAACGCGGAACGCGGAAGTGTGTGAGAGCAAATGTTTTAGATGGCTCGGATGTTAATCGCAGAGGCGCGGAGTACGCAGAGAATACGCAGAGGATTTTGAAGGAACGCGAAACGCGAAAGTGGACGAGAGTAAGTAGTGAATCAAAGTCGGAACGCGAAACGCAAAAGTAGGGTCAATGGAAGCGCGGAAGACAAGCGTGTCCGGGGCTTTATCCCGCCCCTACAGGGCGGATTTGGTGTGTGGTGGGCCTACAGAGGACTTCGTCCTCAGGTGAGATATCTGACCCCTTTGGGGTCATTCTCCCCAGACCGGGACCTATGGCCCCGAAGGGGCCAGATAATTTCAGGGTGAAGACGAAGTCTTCACCCTAGAGAGAAGAAAAACCCTATTGCCCTGAAGGGGCAAGATAGGATGGAGCGCGAAAGGCGAAACGCGTCCAAAAGGACCCCTTCGGGGGAAGTAAGGGAGGGCAAATAATAGACTTGAAACTCGGAATGCGAAACGCGGAACGCGGAAGTGCGTGAGAGCAAATGTTTTAGATGGCTCGGATGTTAATCGCCCTACGGGTCTGCGACCCTGTGGGTCGTAGACAGAGGCGCGGAGAGCACAGAGAAATCGCAGAGGATTGGCCGGTTTTCTTGGACTACTGACTATCGACTTCCGACTTTACTGTTATTGGCTTGAACCGTCTGAATAGTCTGAATAGACTGAATCGACTAAATAGACTGTCTTATTGACATTCCATACCCATTTTCATACCTTTTCTCAGGTTAATAAAATCGAAACAACAGGCATCCGGTGGGTGCCTTTTTCGGGCAGGTAAATCGGACTAAATAGGTCGGAGTTTAGTTGGTCAGGCTGTCAAAAAAGGTTGAATACGGGCTTATTGCAATCCGCCATATTGCGGCAATGCCGGTTGGCAGTGTGGTTACCGCCAGGGAGATTGCGCACGTCTATGGCATTCCGTATGAAATGCTGGCAAAGATCCTGCAGAAGCTGACGAAAGGGAATCTGATCGTCTCGTTTCATGGAGTGCATGGTGGCTATCAACTGGCAAAGTCGCCGGCCGATGTAAGAGTGTCTTCCATCATCAATGCTATCGAGGGTGCGGCACCGACAATTACACAGTGTATCGCGGACGGACCCGAGAGCTGTACGATTTTTCCTGTCTGCACAATCAAGACGCCATTGCTTAAAGTCCAGGAAAACATCGAGATGGCCTTTCATCGCATGACACTGGCGGAGATTGTCTGATGACTGAGAGGGCCCCCATTTATCTCGATAACCACGCAACGACACCGGTCGACCCGCGCGTTGTTGACGCAATGCTCCCGTACCTCACGACGTTCTACGGGAATCCTGCAAGCAGACAGCATGGGTTTGGCTGGAGAGCCGAAGCGGGAGTGCAGAAAGCCCGCCGCCAGGTTGCGGCACTGATTCACGCGGAAGAAAACGAAATCATCTTCACAAGCGGTGCGACCGAGTCGATCAACCTCGCCTTGAAGGGCGTAGCGGAAGGGTACAGATCGCGCGGCAATCACATAGTCACTGTCGAAACCGAGCATCATGCGGTTCTTGGTACATGTCAGACCCTCGAGCGGGTGGGCTTTTCGGTTACACGGCTTGCGGTGGACAGGAACGGACATGTCTCTGTTGACGATCTCGAAAGGGCTATAACGGACAGGACCATCCTCGTTTCGGTCATGGTCGCAAACAACGAGATCGGAACGCTTGCTCCAATTGACGCGATCGGAAAACTTTGCAGAGAGCGGGGAATCCTCTTTCATTCCGACGCCGCTCAGGCGGTCGGGAAGGTTCCGGTTGATGTACGTTCCATGAATGTCGATCTGCTCTCGCTGACTGCGCATAAGATCTATGGACCAAAGGGAGTCGGTGCACTGTTCGTCAGAAAGAGCGGACCCAGGATTTTTCTCGCTCCACAGATTGAAGGTGGAGGGCACGAAGAAGGATTGCGTTCCGGCACGTTGAATGTCCCCGGCATAGTGGGCTTTGGCGAGGCGGCTGCTCTTGCATCCCTTGAGATGGACCATGAACGGGAGAGGGTGGGAGGGTTGCGCGATAAGCTGGAGGATGGACTTGTTTCCAGGGTTGAAGATATTGCCCTGAACGGTGACCGCACCGAACGACTTTCAGGCAACTTGAGCATAACATTTCGTGGCGTAAAGGCTGATAAGCTTATTATGGATATGAAGGAAATCGCAGTTTCAACCGGTTCTGCCTGCAGCTCCGCCTCCCCGCGACCGTCGCATGTTCTTCGCGCAATCGGGCTCAGCGACGAGGATTCTCATTGCACAATCAGATTCGGTGTAGGTCGTTTCACGAAAGAGGATGAGATTGATTACACGATCAACAGAATAGCTGAGGTTGTGGGGCGGATAAGGAAAACATCACCGACACAATATCTGGCGCTTTCATGAAAAAAGTTGAAGAGATACTGGAAAACGAAGCAGACGTTCTGAGCTTTCTG
>DAIPLH010000400.1:0-3151 GCA_036769325.1 Bacteroidota bacterium | reverse complement strand
ACATGGTCTCGCTGTTGATCCGCTGCTCACGATATGTTGCCCTTGATGCGTCAGAATCCCATTCCCACGAATAGCCAGCGGCCGGATCGTATAGCAACTCCGGTTCCCTGTCTCTTAACTGCTTCTCATTGTATTCATGGATGTCAAGGAAGTTGCCGATATCGACGTAGTACTGGTCGTCCTTCCCCCCCGGATCAACGCCGGCACGGGAAACTGCAAATGCCCGTGAATCATCGCGCAAAGAGTTTCCGGAGGCTTCAAACGCGGCAAAGGTCAGCCAGAGCATGCCGTCTGCAATCAGGAAGTATTTCCCCGAGCTAAACCCGTCGGCGTACAGTTCTCCCATTCCGGGAAGGAGCAGTGAATACAATGCCGCAAGACCTACGGATTTCTTTCCCGGGGATGCAGATTGCATGAGCGACGCTTCCGGACCTGCGAATCCCGGGGAACTCTCCATGCCGTCAAGCAGGTGGAGCTGTCGTTCGTATCCGCTCAGAATAACCTGGGAGGCCGGTTCTGTTGCAAACGAACGGAGAAAAGGAAAACAGAGAAGGAATAGAAGACAACTCGACCGGGACCAGTTCATAAATGGACTCCACCAATCTGCACGTTGCTGAACTTGTGCTCGATCCAACACAAACCACGATTCAATCAGTGGTCCAACCTTCACTGTTAGATCGGCATTACTCTGTAGCAACTCCCGGGGATGCGGTCTCCTTTTGTCTGGTAAGATGATCGAATACCTGGCTCCAGTTCCCATCGTACACAAGGACAGGGACGTCCAGCTTTTCTTCGAGCTGATCGACGGTAGAGTCATCGAGGAACAGGCCGTCGGCGTTCAACACTTCTGGAGGAAGCAACAGCAGATGCCCGCAATCGCTTCCTTTCAATGCCGAATATACACATTTGCCCGACAGGAGTCCAGCAACGGTAACGCTTCGTCCATATAATTCGTTCGGAACGATTTCGAGAGTGACCTCAAGTCCCTGAATCTTCCTCAACCGCGGGACAACTTCATCAGCGATAATCCCCGCCGGCAGTTCGGCAGTCACAAGCGTCAGGCGGCGAGCCTCCTTGAGAGCGCGTGGAAATCGTCGTGCCTGTTTTTTGAAATCCTGGAGGAAAAGTCTGACCATTCCCACCCCGTTTTCAATCTGGGGGAAACCATCAAAATACTTCTCTTGAGGAATCTCATGGCCCGCAAGGATGAAAAACTCATCGGAGGGGTAGACAAAGTTCCGGCCGATTTCATGACGGAAATGTTTCTGCCATTCCTCCACCTTTCCGAGCAAATTGCGGGCATAGGTCCGATCAATCTTCTGAAGCTCGTCCAGTCCGAACCTGTGGTCTGTGAGGCCAACCGGAACAATTGCCAATGAAACGATGTGATCACGAAAACGGTAGAGATCCGAGACGGTTTTTTCTAGAATCGAACCGTCGTTGATGCCAGGGCAGAGAACAATCTGAGTGTGCATGTCGATCCCGCCATCGTACAGTGTGCCGATCTTTTCCAGAATCAGGTCATCCTTCTTGAGACCCATCAGTCGCTTCCGGACCTCATAGTCGGTCACATGGACGGAAATATACTGTGGTGAGAGACGCTGGTCGATGATCCGTCGGAGGATTGTAGGGCCCGCGTTCGTCATGGTCGTGTAATTCCCGTACATGAACGACAGCCGGTAGTCGCCGTCCCGGAAATACAACTGCTGACGGAGGCCCTTCGGGTTCTGGTCGACGAAGCAGAAGATACAGTCATTCCCGCAAGCGAGAATTTTCATGTCTTCAAAATCAATCCCGATGCGTTCCTCTTCATCCTTCTCGATATCAAAGAGGGTGACGTCTCTGTCACGTGCTATTTTGAGAGTGAGAACCGCTTCCTGCTCATGGAATCGATAGTCAATTGCGTCCAGAACTTTACGGCCATTGATTTCCAGGAGATCATCGCCGATGGCAAGGCCAAGTTCGCTGGCTATGCTTTCCGGTTCAATTGAAGTGATCTTCATACAGCCACCCGGTCACACAGTGGAATACCAACACAGGAGTCTATTCCTGCCTCAAGGATCTGCACGGTCCGGAGAGTGTTTTCTTCCGCCTCGGTTTCAGGGACCCCGACGCGTACATAGTTCCGTGTAAACCCGAACCGAAGGTTGCTCTCGGTTTGACTCTCGAAAAGCACGACTTCGGTCTGACCGACCATCGCCTGATGGAATTCGACCTTCTTCCGTTGACCAAGCATTCTGAGTACCCTGCTCCGGTGGTAGCGCACTTCAGGGCGGACAGGATTCGAAAAGGCACTTGCAGGTGTGTTCGGCCGTTCTGAATAGGTAAACACATGCAGATAGGAAACGGGGAGATTTTCGATGAAGTTGCATGTTCGCTCAAACTGGCCATCGGTTTCTCCGGGAAATCCAACGATCACGTCGACGCCAATCCCGCAGTCGGGGATCGCCTGCTTGATACGCCCAATCAGGTCCTGATACTGTGCAGAGTGGTAGCGCCTCCGCATCGAACGGAGGACAGCATCATCCCCGCTTTGGAGCGGAATGTGAAAATGGTGACAGACCGCTGACGACCCTGCAACGAACCTGATCAGGTCGTCGGAAAGGAGGTTCGGTTCTATCGAACTGATCCGTACTCTCTCCAGACCGGGAACCTTCTCGAGGTCACGAAGAAGGCCCAGCAGGCTCCTGTTGCTCGCCTTGCCATAATCTCCAACGTTGACACCGGTGAGAACGATCTCCTTATACCCTTGCGACACAAGCATGCGAGCCTGAGCAAGGCATTCTTCGGGATCCTGACTCCTGCTTCCTCCGCGTGCGAGAGGGATGGTGCAAAAGCTGCAGTTAAAGTCACACCCGTCCTGGATCTTCAGAAACGCCCGCGTTCGGCCAACTCCTTCCGATGAAAACGCCGGTCCAAAGTCATGGTTGGTGAGCACATCCGAAACGAAAACCTTCGGAGAAGAGGGTAACGCGAAATCCCTCAGATGATCGAAAATGCGGAATTTCTCGGTTGAGCCAAGGACTGCTGAAACTCCTTCGATCGAGGCAACTTCTTCGGGCTCAAGTTGTGCGTAGCAGCCGGTCACCAGCACAAAGGAATTGCGGGATGCCCGTCTGGACCGGCGGATCAGCTGGCGGCACTCCCGGTC
>DAIPLH010000399.1:0-3159 GCA_036769325.1 Bacteroidota bacterium | reverse complement strand
GGAATTCTGCCATGAAATCGGCCTGGAGTACGTGAGCTGTTCACCGTTCCGCGTGCCGATTGCCCGGCTTGCCGCGGCCCGCGCAGCCCTGAACGACCGGCCCGTGCGCAAGGCCACAGCCCGAAAGACACAGCGACGGACCGTGCGTTCGAGATCATAGAATGCATCAGACTTTGTTCCCGCCGGCATCTGTCCGGTGGACTGAAAATCTAAAAAGGAGACAACCCACTCATGAAACTTTCTGATTTCCGCTACCCTCTTCCCAGAAACCTTGTTGCGAAGTATCCGGCTAATCCCCGCGAGAGCTCCCGGATGATGCTCCTGAACAGGAAGGATGAATCAATAGAGGATATGAAGTTTACAGACGTCCTCCAGTTTTTTAAGAGAGGGGATTGCCTTGTCGTGAATGAGACGAAGGTGTTCCCAGCCAGGCTTCTTGGAAGGAAGGAAAAAACGAACGCCAAGATCGAAGTATTCCTGCTCCGCGAGCTGAACAAGGAAGAGAAGATCTGGGATGTTATTGTCGATCCCGCCCGAAAGGTTCGAATTGGAAACAAGATTTTTTTTGACAATGGATCCACTTGGTGCGAGGTCATTGACAACACAACGTCCCGTGGAAGGACCGTGCGCTTTAACCATGAGGGGGATCTGTTCAAGATCATCGATCGGATCGGGAAGATGCCTCTCCCGTATTACATCAAGAGAGAGCCCTCAGAGAAGGACAAGAAATCCTACCAGACAGTCTTTGCAAAGGTTGTTGGCGCTGTGGCTGCACCGACGGCAGGGCTCCATTTCTCGAACCGGGTCGTTTCTGCACTCAAGAAGAAAGGGGTGAAGGTCGTCCCGGTGGTTCTCCATATCGGACTCGGCTCCTTCCGGCCTGTGGAGGTGGAAGACCTGACAAAGCACAAGATGGATTCGGAGTACTATGAGATACCTGAATCCACGGTCCAGGTGGTCAACAAGGTGATTGACAAGAAGGGAAGCGTGTTTGTGTGTGGGACAAGCGCCTGTCGCGCCCTGGAATCCAGCTCGACAATTGACGGACACCTCAAAGCGAATCGTGGTTGGACCGACAAGTTCATATTCCCTCCTTACGATTTCAAGATCACCGACCATCTTATCACAAACTTCCACATGCCGGAATCAACATTGCTGATGCTCGTATCGGCCTTCGCCGGGCGCGACTATATTATGCGGGCATATAAGAAGGCAATCAAGCGGGGATATCGGTTTTATAGCTATGGCGATGCCATGCTGCTCTTGTAGGCCCTCCCACCCCCGGCATGAAGATTGTCGTCATAGGACTCATCGTCCTGCTAGCTGTCGGTACCTTCGCGTGGCTCTTCAGGAAGAAGGACCTCCTTTCGTATTTCAGCGGCGGCCGCTGGTGGCTGACGTGGCTCTCCATCGCTGTCATCACCCTGATGGACGAGCTGACGTCGATTTTCTACGCACCAAGCGAGGCGTTTCGCTCGATCGGATCGTATGCCATTGCGTTTATCGCGCTCACTTCAGTGTTCATGCGTTTTCTTTCCTCCCGCATGGTGGAGATTGCGGAAATCCTCGAGCACCATAACATCAAGGGTGGAGGTGTTTATTCGTTTTCGTATCTCATCCTCGGTCCCACCGTTTCATTTGTTGCCGTTGCCTCGATTCTCGTCGATTACGTTCTTACCGCAAGCCTCTCAACAGTCAGCGCGGTGGAAAATGGATTCTTCTTTGTCGAACTGCATTGGCACGAGAAGCTGGGTTTGGAGTTCGCAATAGTGTGGGCGATTGCGGGTTTGAATATCCTGGGTATCCGCGAGAATGCGAAATTCACGTTTTCGATGTTCTTCATTGTCTCAACAGTTCTGTTGGCTCTCCTCGGGTCGGCGATGTACAGTGCCTCTCCGGAAACGTGGAGAACCATTGGCGACAGTGCGTATTACACCGCAACTGAGATCTGGGATCGGGGCTTTCCGGGTGGTTCCTTTTTTGTGATCATCTGCATTTCAAGTTGTATCCTGGCATACTCAGGCATTGAATCTGTCATCCAAGCTGCCGGTCTGGTGAAAAACTGGAGGGATATCAGAAGGGCTTACCTCTTCCTCGCACTTACCGTGGGTGTGTTTACTCCTCTCATTTCGGCATTTTCGCTTGGTTCGGGGATTGATGTGATGGAGCATGAAACAGACCTGATCACAGAATTTGCCGCCCACTTGAACGGCCCCTGGTTCGGCATTCTCGTTGCTGCGATTGCCGGAATCGCTCTGATGATGGCGGTCAATACGGCTTTTGTTGCGTCGAGCGAGCTCCTGGAAAAAGTTGGTCATCGCTACCGCTTCAATTGGATCATCAAGCAGAACAAACGTCAATCGCTGTATCGCATTCACATCCTGAGCGCCGCGTTTTACAGCATCATCATTCTCGTCACTGAGGGGAGTCAGGAAATCCTGGCTCAGATGTATGCGCTTGGCCTGGTGGCGTCATTCTGCATCAACATCGGAAGCTTGCTGATCTACCGCTATTCTACGGGCACAAAGGAGATCCGGGAGTTTCATACCTCCAGGGGAGGAACGCTGCTGATATTTGTGATTTTGATCAGCTGCTTTGGCTATCTGGCCACAGTCAGGCCGTATGGTGTTGGTTTGTGGCTTGGAGCAACGATATTCTTCCTCATCGTAGGTTTCATCGTTGCGAGAAAACGTGCGCCGGAAATTTCAGAGATCGGGCAGACCGACAATCCCCTGCAGATGGTCTTCGAACTCGCTGATCTGCCGGGCGAGACGCTGGAGATCTACTTCAAGCGGCCGCACGAAGAAGGAGACGAGGATGAGAAGAACGCTGCGTATATCAGTTTTTATTCGCCAAGGACGGGAATTCCAGAGCGATTGGCAAAAAACCACTATCGGTTTGCTCAAACAGGGCAGACGCTATTTGATAGTATCACCGAGCTTCTCAATGTCTTCAAGTATGAGTTGCCCCATAAGAACATTGTAGTTCATTTTGGATGGCCCCAATCATCGTGGATTGACCGGTTGGCGATCGGCGTCATGGTGTTCAGTATCATGAAACTCCCAAAAATGTTTCCAGAGTTCACCTTTGTCATTGAATACTTTGGCAAAAAGAAAGCATAGGGTTGGTGCCGTCATCGTTGCGGCAGGGAGTGGCTCG
>DAIPLH010000060.1:6683-11259 GCA_036769325.1 Bacteroidota bacterium | reverse complement strand
CGAGTCCGCTTCGGCGAAATTCGATCCCGTGATAATTACTTCGGTCAGACCGGCCACAGCCAGCGATTCAGGCTGAACGCTTGTGATTGTCGGCGACTGGCCTCCGGGTGCGTTGGGATCAAAAACAGAAGGAGGTGGATCTTCGTCGCAGCCTGCGAATACGATTGCGATAAACGCCGCCCGGACCATTTTCCGATGGAATGCGTGTTTCATGACTTCTCCGGCATGTTCGGACAAGAATTTCATGTTAGTAGCCAAACCGAAACGTGAATTGCTGAACGTTATCAAAAACTCCAAACGGTGCGTAGGCGTAGTCGATCTGCAGGCCGAACCGTGAGAGACCGAAGCCAAATTTCAACCCACCCTCATCTTCACCGGTAATGTATCCGCCTCTGAACGAAACCGTCTCAAGAACGGTCCATTCAACCCCCATCAACAGTTGCTCGGGGTGGGATCGTGGATGAATGGCATCGACGGACACGAGAAGTGACATGTCAGAGCTCTCATCAAGAACATCCATCATGTCCATCGATATGCCGAGGGAGAAGAGGAGAGGCAGTTGAAAGCCCTCCTGCTGGAACTGGATCTCCTCTGAGAAATTCCTGACAGACATCGCAAACGTGAGGCTCTTGATGCCGGTTCTGAACATCGTTCCAAAATCAAACGCCACCGGCGTCACTTCATTCTCCACCGTCGAGGTCGTGCTGTCGGTGACCGGAATTATGCTTTCACCGAGTGATTGTCGGACCCAGCGGACTTGTCCTCCGACAGAGAACTGGTCTGTCAGTATCTTTGCATAACCCACGCCGAACGAGAACGCGGATGCCGAAATACGAGGACATCGGATTGCAGCCTCGCGCCGAACACGCCATAATCACCGTCCCAGGGGCGGAGGGCAAGGCTGATGGTATTGTGGTTGATATCTGCGATCCACTGATTGTGCGATGCCGATACGTCCACCAGGGTGTTCGTGTGAGCCATGCCGGCCGGATTGAAGAAGAGTGACCCCGATGCAAGGTCGAGGCTTGTCACCGCCTGACCCAGAGCAGCCGCCCTTGCGTCCGAAACAACACTCAGAAACTCCAAACCCGACTGAGCAAGCTTTTCAAACTCCTGTGCATGGACCAAGGGGCTCGCGTGAAGTACGCCTAGCATGCCTGTCATGATATATCGGACCAACTTCTTCACCATGTGATCTCCTTAGGAGCAGTCAACTGATGACGATGAATTTTCTTATTGCGGCCCCACCATCGGGGGTCTCAAAGTGCGCCACGTAAACTCCGCTGACGATGATCTGGCGGGAAGAAGTAACGGACTCCCAATATTCGTCACCGCTTCCGTTTGTGTGTTCAATGGTATTGATGAGATCACCGCGTTCGGTATAGATTCTGATCGTACAGACCGGCGGCAACCCAAAGAAAGCGATGCGGTCCTGCCCTTCCTCCGTGCCGAACTGGAGTGATCGTGCGCGGATGTTGAACGGGTTCGGGACTACACGGATCGCGGAGAAAGTCTCGGCCGCCGGTCTCCGCAAATATGCCGGAACATTTGTTTTCGTGTAGAACCTGCTGCTTACCAGAGGAACTCCGGGCTGGATATCGTTTGTGGCGCCGTCGTCCTTACTGAGGACGTAGTAGTAGTAGTCGAATCCTCGACGGGCGGTTGTATCATCAAACGAGTGTACAGCGTTGGAAAAATTACAGGAGAAGATCAGTTCATACGTTGTGTCAGGTTTCTGAAAGGCTCGGTACACCTCGTACCCATCGAAACCCGGCCATGAGGCCGCGTTATCCGCCCAGGAGAGAGTAACTCTGTCACCGCCGGACCTCACATCGAAAAATGTAGGAGCAGGCGGAGGGTTCGGGATGTCATATCCGCTCTGATAGTTCTGGATCGCCCGCCTGAACGTCTGGTACAGAGAGTCGATTCCGGATTCCACCCAGGCGTTCTTGTATTCCACCCGATCATTCGTCGTTGAACCATCGGGCAGCGTAAATGGGGGCTGGTTCTGGAGCCAGTTTCCTCCGACCTCATAACACATTTCTCGGCTGATTCCTGCTACGGCTTCCGCAAGAACAATCTGGACGCTGTCTCCAGGAAGGAGGGTGTACGGTCCATATCCCTGACCCTGCGCGAATCCACCCGCATCGCTTCCCCACGTGTCTGCAAATCCATCGCCAAGCGCATCCGCATGAGTTGGGTTTGGATGGCCTGCAGTCATGACTTCATATTTTCGCGTCATCAACGCCGGGTCAAACTGATTGATCGCCTGGGGTCCCGTGTCTGACCCGATATACTGTGTTGTTGTCGGCTGAAAGACGTCGTCAGTCGCGTCCTGCGGAGACGTGTCGGCATGCAGAGTGACGGTACCGACATATTTTGCCGAGGTTAGGTGCCCGTCCGTGGTGTGAGCAGGAGCGCCCAAATCATCACCAAACGTGGCCTGAGAGTGGCGGCCATACCAGGAATACTGCGCACGGAATTCGAACCCGGGAGCATTCGGGTCCTGCCCCACCGCCTGGTTCACGGAATTCCGTCCCCAATCGACGTTGTTCGAAGGAGCATAGCCGGCGAGAAATGATTCCTTCGCGTGCGAATAACGGTACTGGAAGTGAAGCACAACTCCGGTCAAAGTATCCGGGATGACGGTCCCGTTGAGATCGACGATCCCGGTGTTCTTGAGCGTGTACTCGTAGACAAAGTAATTGTCGTGATATTGCTGGCTGAAGGCCCGGAGTCTGCGCGTTACGGTGAGACCGATTGACGTGTTCATGACAATTTCAATCATGCGGTCAGCGGGCTGGGCAGGGTCAATCTCGTCAACAACATCGTTCAGCCTGTTGTCTGTCGCAGGTTCATCATCGACGCTGACTGACGGGGCGAAGGATTGTCCGATCATCTTGATGGACACGGGCATGATTTCCCCGATGGGGTCAGCGCCGCGTGTTCCCACTGCAACGACCTTGTGGGCAATGGTCTGGTTAAGAACCCGGTCGAAGTAGTTGGTCGTTCCAATCCACATGGCTTTTCCGGCAACGTTGTCCTGGTCTGTGTACTGTGCATCCCAGCGCAGACCGTCAGTCTGTTCTCTCTCATTGCCTGTTCGGCCAATTTCAAGTTCCGCTCCCAGATTCGAATAGAAGCTGTGCAGATCCCCCACCCGTAACCATCGGATTTCCTGGGGAACCGCCTGCGCAAATCCCGGCGCCGGAAGCAACAGGATTGTCACTCCAAAAACAGCCAGGACAGGGAGAAGGAGTTGTTTCATGTGTCGGGTTGCTTGCATGGATATCGTTCCTACTCGAAATTGAAAGAAACAGTAAGACCGAAATAGATCTGGCGCGGATTCAGGAAGGAGAATGAAGTCTGGTTCGGCATATCGATGTACGCCTTGTCCTCAAGAACCTGCGACATTCTCCCGCCATCCACCTCTGACCACGTTCCGTTGAGATAATTCATATATCTGCCCGTTGAACGCTCATAGTAAATGACCGCCGGATTTGGCACGTCTATGTCCGTCACGATGCCCTGCGGTACAATCGGTTGGAACGCTACCCCTTCGTCCCTGAATTCGCCGACCCTGTCGTCGCCAACGATATTATCGTATGCAGAACTCGCGGGAAGGTGGAGAGATTTGTAGTAATCCTGTTGATCATTGAAATCGTAGAAGCTTGCAAACGAGAGTCGCTTTGTGTTGAAGACGTTGGTCATGTCCATCAGGAGAGTGAATCTCACCTGATCGAGGCTGAAACTCTTGCTCAAGCGAAGATCAAGATTGAAAAGATCCTTCCGCTGGACATTTGCAGCTACTTCCCCGAGCTGGTTCGTGGTCCAGGTATCATAGAAGCCTGACTGCCAAACGGCCAAAGCGCTAATCGACCATTCGCCAAGGAGAATACCCAGATCCGGCGGTGAATCGACCGGTGGAAGTCACGAGATATGTGTAGTTGATGAAGCCCCCTCCCCATCGGCCCGTGGACTTCCGGATTGTCAGCTCGAATCCTCTCCGGTCAGCATATCCGTTATTGTTTGCCAGGAGATAGTTCATGGTGGCATCCACGCTGAGGTGCTGTGCGTATGCAGTGTCCTCACTTATATCGTGGTAGAATGCCGCCAATTGAAGGAGGTAGTCATCGAAGAACGAGTGATCGTACCCGAGTTCATACGAAATAGTCTTTGCCTGCGTCAACGTGGGGTCGCCGATATTGACAACCTGCTGACTCGCTCCGCGTGACAAACGAAAAATTTCTTCATAGGTGGGAAGCTGCTTGTAGTGACCATAATTGAAATCGATTTTTCAGTGACAGGATGAGAAATCCCCAGCCGGGGGCTTACAGTAACCTCAGCCGGGATATTCTTCACCGGATATTGTTGATCGGCATCAAAGTGAGCTGCGTAGAAAGTCCTATCGAACGGAGCAACGTCGTACCATTCCCCGTTCGGGTTGAGGTAATCAAGACGAACACCGAGGTTCGCGATAAACCCATGTGTTTCGAGCTTGTCCTGGATATAGAATGCTCCGCGTAATGGTGATCGATCCCATCACCAACCTCCTCATGATGAGAACTCAGACCGA
>DAIPLH010000060.1:0-6673 GCA_036769325.1 Bacteroidota bacterium | reverse complement strand
GACGTAGGCGTTACTCTCAGGGAAAACAAGGTTGACGGTCCCATAGTCGAGATTCAGGTTGCTGTAGACAAACTCGACTCCGGTTTTGATTTCATTCTCATTGTTAAACTGCGATGTGAGATCGAACTTGAACGTCGTCGCAGAGATCTTGCTATAGTCACGCGAGGTGCTTGTATGCCCTCCAAGAGTCATTCCATCTCCAATACCCACATCAGGAGAAGGACTCCATCCGAATGGCGCCTCGTCCACGAAGTATCCCGGCGCTACCTCAAAGATCTTTGACGTATCACGGGCGCGCCCCGGCGCCGTGTTATATTCCCGCGCGATGTGTTCAACCTTCACCTCATACACAACCGTGGGCGAGAGGATATTCGTCAGCTTGGCAGCCGCAGAATATTGTCGCACCTGACCGAGGCTATAGTAGGAATCCGAGAAAATCCGACTGGAACTTGAGACTGGTTGGAAATTGGTCTGTTCTGCGATCTCCTGGGGGCTCCTAATGTAGTCGGTGCTGTTCGCCTGCTCAGTGCCGTTCACTGCCACGTTCTCGCTTTCACCAAGGGTGCCGGACAACGAAAGGACCATCGATGGAGCGATATCAGAAGTCAGCTTCAGAACCCAATCACTCTCCGTGAAATCTTCCACGGTCAGTGGGATTGCAAGCATTTCCTTGTTTCGCCTGTACGCAACATGAAACCTCAGATCACCCAGTTCCTTGCTGACGAGCGGGAATGGCCCGCCAAATCCGGCATCGACAGTGTAGTCCGGCTCGCTCGGTGGAGTCCGCCGGTGTTGCCACAGAAAAAGTCTCTGGGCAGCGGCCGGAGAAAGATCGTCCGAAGGATCCGTATTGCTCAAAAGGGCGTCAGAGACAGCGTTCCAGCCCATGAACTGTGGGTACTGGCGCCGGGTAAACTCGTCCCACGCACCATTCGTCGTCCCCGTCCACGCAACTGCCGGATCGAGGTAAGGACGAAGCCACATGGAATTAGGGTCATAGGGATCCATGCCGAAGTACTTCGTTGTGTAAGGACGATACCGGGCTGTGATCTCGCCGGAATACGCCGACCGGCTTCCTTCCTTCCCAATGACGTTGATAATCCCCGACCGGACTTCACCGTACTCCGCCCTGAAGCCGCCACGTTCAACGGACACTTCTTCGACGGCACTCAGAGGCACGTTTGCCATCGGCTTGTTATTGCGCGGGTCCCGCAGCGACACGCCATCGAGCTTGAAGGAAGCCTCATCGGATCTCCCTCCACGGATGACGAACCCATCCTGAACACCCGCGTTGAGATTGACGACGTCAGAAACGCTCGCCACCGGGAGACTTTCGATTTCTCCTTCTGTAATTGCTGAGACGCTTGTGGAGACGTCTTTCTGGATGAGCGGGCGTTTCGCCTCGACGACTACTTCTCCGAGCGAGACTCCCTCTTCACTCAATTCAAACCCGATGTTTGTAGTCTGGTCGATACTTATCCGGACATCGGCAACGACGAGCGGCGTATAGCCAACAAGGCTCGTCCTGACATTGTATGTCCCGGGCTGAACGTGGAGAATCACCGCGTTCCCCTCTGCGTCCGTTGATGCACCGAGAGGAGTGCCCTCGATGACAATATTTGCCCCCGGGAGTGCCTCCCTGGTGGTTCCATCAATCACCTTCGCGACGATTTTTCCCGTCTCCCCGCCAAACACGACCTTCGTTGGAACCAAAAGTCCCAGTAGCAACGCGATTGCTGCAGTTTGACTTCTTAGAGACATGCCTGACACCTCCTCCGAATCATCAGTTTTTCTGAACACCCTTCTTCCCCCGCCTGGAAGATGCGGGAGGTAAAGGGAAGGTGGGGGACCGGTAATTTCATGGTTTGTTCAATGTCGATGAGTTCTTGTTTGTCGCTACACCCGTATGAGAATTCTGTTCCGATAGAGAACTAAAATGACCGCAAACATCGCAAGCAGGTACGCGATTGCAAATGCCAGTGATCCGTTAAGATTTCCGAATACGGGCAGATAGAGATGATCCACGAACCAGCTTTTCAGACTGGTTCCCTGATTGTCAACCTTAATGAGGAGAATAAGGCGCGCAACAAGCTCTGAACAGACGTAAAGCGTAATCGCATTCGTGCCGAAGATGACAAATGGCTTGACCCAGGATCCGGTTTTCCTGATCTCGACCAGGTAGTAGCACATTCCAAGGCCGATGAGCGCAAGGCCGGCCGTGAGGACGACGTACGAAGGAGTCCAGAGAGGTTTGTTGATGGGGAAAAACCAATCCAGGATCAGACCGAGAATCGTTCCGCATGTCCCCGCGAAAAAGAGCTGCAGTGCTTTTTGGAATTCCGACCCCTTCCTCATGAGGACGACTCCGGTCTGTACGCCAATGAGAGAGGTGACAATGGCCGGCAAGGTACTCAGGATTCCTTCCGGATCGTGGTGAAACACCGATCCCTTCAGATATGTGTGCCCGTGAAGGATGGCATTGTCCACATATGCGGCGAGATTGATCTCCTGCTCATATGACCCGATGTGGGTTATGGTGAACCCATCCTGCACGACCGGAAATGGGACGAATCGCATTGCGAGCCAGTAAACTGCGATGAACCCAAGCGCCCAGGCAGTCCGCGCCTTCTCACTACAATAGAGCACGAGTACTGACGCGATGAGGTACACCAGGGCAATCCGCTGCAAAACTCCCATGATGCGGACATGAAGAAATGTATCCGTAAACCAATTGTAACCTTCCGGAGTTTCAGTTGGCACCAGATGAAGGGCAAGCCCAAGGCCAAACAGAATCGCGGATCGCCGGATTGCTTTCCTCACCATAGAGCTTTTTGACAGCCCACTCCTGGATCCTTTTTCAATGGAGAACACCATCGAGACCCCGACGATGAACAGAAAGAACGGGAAGACAAGATCTGTTGCAGTCCATCCGTGCCATACTGCGTGGCGCATCGGAGAATACACATAGCTCCAGTCGCCTGGATTGTTGACCAGGACCATCCCGGCCATGGTGATCCCGCGAAAAACATCAAGCGAGACTAACCGATCCTGTTGCAGATCACTCATGAGGGTTTTCATCTAACGGGATGATCCATCTTTTTGAGAAGCTGCCGCCGTGAGTTTCTCAATCGCTGAAACGACGGTGAGTTCAACCTGGCCGTGAGATTTCTTCGCGTCCTCCAACACCGCTTCCCTGTCGGCTTGCAGGCTTTCGGCCTTTTCCCTGTCACTGAGCACATCCAGCGCATTCAGTCCCAGGATGGAAATCTTTGCCAGCGCTTCAGAGTGCGGCTCTATTTCCTTCAGCGACGGTGAAGCCGCGATGACGGGAGCGAGCGCTTCCTTGTTGTCACGCCACATCTCGAGGCATGTCCGGATCCCTTCCACTTCTTTCGCGTTCGCCCCGGGATTTGCGATATAGCGATCCACTGACCTTCGGAATTCCCGGCCCACTCTGGCATCCGGGCGTGCGACATCCACGACGCGTGTCAGCGGAGACAATGAGTTGTGCGGGCGCAGGCGGCCGCGGTTGTATCCTTTGACCGGCTCAACAATGTCAACAAGTGTCTGCAGCGGCAGAACATTCCGGTCCTGAACCAGCCGGCGAAGCATCATGGAATAATTCTTCTCATGCATCAGCCCGTGCTCGTCAAGCTGCAGACTCACAATATCCATCCTGCGGAACATGTCATCCAGGTCGGTGACGTTTTGCGGTGACCAGAGTCGTTCGGCGATTGCAATCTGTCGGGGCCAAATCCGCGAGTCGATGGTTTCAGGCGATACAAACTCGCTCCACATGGTTGCTTCCCCGCCGAGAATGAATGCCTGCTCCGCAGGAGTGAGCGGAGAATCAGCCGGGAGTGGATCATTGAGATAATGAAACTCGGTTGGCTGGATGAGATCGATGTAATAACCATTTGAGAGAACGCTCCGGTATCCTTTGCGGGCAGCGATTTCCATTGACTCCCGGCCTCTCCATGACTGGATCACGATCTCTTTGGGCATGTGGTCATGAAGAATCTCGTCCCAGCCCATCATCGTTTTCTTGTACTTCGTCAGAATCTGCAGAATGCGTTGATTAAAGTGCGCCTGCAGCTCCTGGTTATCCTTTATTCCCTTCTGGTCTTTGAGCGATTTGATCTCAGGATTGTCGTTCCAGTCTTTCGCGACATGTTCCTGGTGCTCGATCTCGTCTCCTCCGATATGGAAAAACTGATCCGGAAACAGCTGTGCCATTTCACCAAACAGACTGTCAAGGAGAGAATAGGTGACCTCTCTGGCAGGATTCATGACCGGGTAGAAGATTCCCCATTTTCTTTCCACGCTTACGGGAGCTGCCCCACTCGCAAGGTCCGGATAGGCAACCAGCCATGAAGTTGCGTGGCCAGGTACGTCAAATTCGGGAACCACACGAATTCCCCGATCCCCGGCGTAGGCAATCACGTCCCTGATCTCCTGCTGTGTATAATAGAGCCCATCCGATCCTACCTCATGAAGCCTGGGGTAGGTCTTGCTTTCGACGCGGAATCCCTGGTCGTCGCTCAGATGCCAATGGAAGACGTTGAGTTTCACCGCAGCCATTCCGTCGAGATTCCTCTTGATCACCTCGGTCGGCATGAAGTGCCGCGACGCGTCAATCATGAGTCCTCTCCAGCCAAAGCGGGGTTTGTCTACGATCTGAACGCCCTGGATGAAATATCCGTCCTCGTCTGCCGCGAGCAGCTGGATGAAGGTCTCAAGGCCCCGCATAGCTCCGATGTCTGTCTGTGCGGTGAGGACTATGTCGGACGACTTCACGGTCAGCGTATAGGATTCATCCTCTCCATACACGACCTTCCCGGGCCGTTTTACGTCGATGGTCATTCCGGCGGTCCGGATTTGCTGTCCGGGGAGAAGATTTTCCTGTTGAACAAAAATGCCTGTCCTTCCTGCAAGCCGGCGCAAAATCCGCGTTGCTGCGCTGTATAATCGTCCGTCAGGCGCACCCTGAATTGCGATCGCAAATTCATCATCAATGCGAAATTGTTCTGCGGTGACAGTAAGCGTTTCCGGTTTGGGCATGAGTATCGGAGCGGCGCTCATACACCGGAATGTGCCAATCATGATCAGCACAAGTGGGATCAAAACAACACGTGTTAATGTTCTTTGCATGGAGATGGTCTTGATGAACATCGGATCAGCCAGTGGATGATAACGTCGAGCCGAATTCCGACGGCTCATGTGATGTGAAATATTCCGGTCGGGAAATAAGGACAGACGCACCGAGCACTCCAGCCTGTCCTTTCTGGAGTTGAGAAGCCATTAGTTGCACTCTTCCGCGATAGAAACTCATGAGATGTGTCTCAAACGACGAACGAACAGGTTTCAGGAGAATTTCCCCTGCGTTGACAACACCTCCAAACAGGATGAAGGCTTCTGGGTCAAAAATCGCTGTTGCATTGGCGAGCCACCGTCCGAGAATTTCTCCGGCAATCCCGAAGGCTTCAATGGCAATGCCGTCGCCATTTTTTGCAAACTCACAAACGACCTGTGCCGTGAGATCCTTGTGCCCGATGTCTCGCAGCCCACTCACCGCACTTTTGTTCGCGAGAAGTTCAATAGTCGTTCGACAGATTCCGGGGGCAGATATGTATGTCTCGAGGCACCCCGCCCTTCCACATCCGCACTCACGGCCACCTTCTTCGATAATCACGTGCCCCAATTCGCCCGCCCAACCGTTTTGGCCAAGGAGGAGACGGCGATCCACGACAATCCCGCTCCCTACACCGGTGCCGAGCGTGATCACGATAAAGTTTCGCATTCCCTTTGCCACGCCGTACTCCATTTCTCCAAGCGCCGCAGCATTTCCGTCGTTCGTGATGGCGATCGGGGTGTCGAAATATTCCCTGATCATACTCACGATGTCGATCGTTCCCCAGCTAAAATTTGCCGGATCCTCGATTGTTCCACGTTGAGAATTTGCAGCGGGAGAGGCGATCCCGATCCCTTTAATGGTGTTCCCTGCCGGAACATTCGCCTGGAGTGTGGCAATTTCCTTGCACAGGCGACTCACGAACAAAGAAGGATCGGTCCTTGGCATGGTATCAATGGTGGACGTTTGAAGTTCGCCGCGCGGACCGACGAGACCAACCACGGTGTTGGTCCCTCCTATATCCACTCCGATGACGAACTCTTGCATGGAAGCCTTTCTTCCGGAAGCTTTCAGAGCGTGATGCGAAAACCGCTAAAGATCTCCTTGATGGGGAGTGTCGCTGCGCCGAGGAGCCGGGGGCGTACGTTCAGCGAGGTGGGAACAATGGTGATGTTCCTCCTTGTGCCAAGGAATGCGCGTTCGCCGACCACTTTCATGATTTCAGGGTGGATGATGTCCCAGGATTGAACAATCCGTCCCCCGATAACAATCACCTCGGGGTCGATGGTCTTCAGAATGTTGACGATTCCCATTCCGAGATAGTGTCCGGTCTGACGAATGATCTCTTTGGCGTTAGGGCTTGACTTTGCAGCAAGATCAACGATATCCTGGAGCATGACTGATTCGTCTTCTGCCCGGGGTACTCCCTCGAGGGCGCAGAAACGTTTTACGGTAGCGTGGTCAGAAGCGTATGCCTCCCAGCAACCGTTGTTCCCGCATGAGCAGACCTCTCCTCCTTCATAGAGAATAATGTGGCCGAAT
>DAIPLH010000398.1:0-3161 GCA_036769325.1 Bacteroidota bacterium | reverse complement strand
AATGTTTTTCGAACGGTCCTTCACCACGGCAGCCACCGCCTCAGGCATCGTATTTTCCTGCGCGTGCCACAATTTCAGGTTGCCATCCGTTCTGAACCAGAACTCTGTTCGATTTCCTTCCTTGGCAACAACATGGATATCGCTCGCTCCCTGACGAACCGCCTCGACCAGACATCCTTCGACAAGGTTGACCAGGGCGCTCTTGCTGATTTCCGCTTCAAGGGCATCTTCGTCGAGAGCGTTATCATCCTCGCGCTCATCAAGACCCAGCCCCGTATCCTCGAGGAGTCGCAGGAATTCGTTTTCCCGCGGCATGACCTGTTCAAGCAGTGCCTGCAGGTCCTTGAGGCGGCAGTACGTTACCTCGTATTTCTTGACGCCGAAGCTTCGTGCAATAATGGAAATGCGGCGGTCCGTCGGGTCGGAAGCGATGATGATCAGCTTCTCCCCTGCCTTGTCATCGAATCTCAAAGGAAGGAGGTTGGCCTGAATCAGCATTTCCCTGATGTTCTCCGGCAGCACAAGGAGGAGCTTCTTGATGAACTCGACTTTAACCGCATCAATCTTTTCGTCTGCAAGATAGATCTCACGAAAGGCATAAAGGTCAGCCACTTCACGGAACACCGCGTCATGGTCTGCCTGAAAATCATGGACAAGGATCTGGCCGAGGTTTCTCCTGTTCTTCTTCCCCTCTCCCTCCTTCACT
This sequence comes from Bacteroidota bacterium, assembly GCA_036769325.1. Classification (GTDB taxonomy): domain Bacteria; phylum Bacteroidota; class Ignavibacteria; order UBA10030; family UBA6906; genus DAIPLH01. The sequence goes on along the minus strand of DAIPLH010000398.1, from coordinate 2,455 downwards.
TTCAATGACTTCTCAAGGGTCTCGTAGTCGATGACCCCCTTCTTCAGGAGCGCGAAACCTATTTTGTCAGTAATGTCTACCGGTACTGACTCTTTTCGCCGTGACTGCATGATCCTTACGCCTGTCGCTCCGACACCATTTGCACATTCGCCTGTCCGATCGCCGGATTCTTGGGCCGGATCGTGGCTGTCTCAGAGGAAACGATGGTCAACGCTGTCAGCACAACCATGATGACCATGGAGATGGCGAGCTGGATGTAGTCGATGGCATTCTTCATCTTGTAGGAAGTTTCTTTTTCATAGTACTCTGCAAGCTGAAGTGCCGTATGCTTCACCGTTCCCGTTTCCGATCCCGAATGAAATCTTGAAATCGCGGTCTTCGTGAAAACCCCCGATGCCTCGAAGGCCTCAGTGATGCCGGTACCCTTCTGGATCATCATCGGAAGGGAGATACTCTTGATCTGGTGTTCCATATACTTGTTCCCGCACGCTTCCGACGCCATACGGATAACTTCAATGTTCTCTCCTGCTCCGCTGTACAAGGCGTAGAACACACGGCAGAAGATTTCAATACTCATCTTGTGCAGGAGTCCGCCGACAATCGGAATATTCCACATGTATCGGTCCAGAAGGAATCTTCCCTTGTCGGTTGAAAAATACTTCACGCCCACCACCACCGGGATGATACAGAGGATGGTGAGGAGAACAATGTTTTCGATGAGAAAATCGCTGAGCGCAAGGGTCGCCCTTGTCATCGGGGGAAGCTCAATGTTGAACTTCCGGAACAGGTTTGCCGTAGCCGGAAAAATGTAACCGACGTAGTAGACAACGGCTCCAAACAAAACGAACAACGTAACAACGGGAGTGATCAGCGCACTCTTGAGATTCTTCTTGAACTCTGCGTTCCGCTCAAGGAATTTGGCAGTGCTATCGTAGATCTCCGCCATGTTACCGCTCTTTGATGCAAGTCCGAGCATATGAGCAGTGAACCGGCCGAAAACATGCTCATGCTTGATGAATGCCTTCTCGCTGTCTTTTCCCTGTTTCAACTCGGCGTTGATATCCTTGATTGTCTCCCGAAGGGTCCTGTTCTGGATATCATTTGCCAGAAGCTGCATGATCTCGTTGAACGGCAGCTTTTGACGGATAAGGTCGGCGCTCACTCGAACAAATGTCACAATCTCAGTCGCGGGCGGCCTTGACTTGAAATTGAAGTTGCGCTTCTGGATGCGGATGACCCGGTATCCCATTTTTTGAAGGGCATCCTGCACTTCGCCCTTCGTGAAGGCCTTCTGTTCACCGGTCAGGGGCTTTTCGGTCCCCCTTTGTACCTTATAGACCCAGGTTGACCGTGGGACGACATGGAGAAGCTTGAAGCTCTTCTGCCGTGCGAGCTCTCCGGCTTTTTTCTTTGCCGCCCTCGGGGACTCAGCCTCCAGGATTCCCTGAACTGGCTTTCCCGCTGTCGTCAATCCCTCAATTCTGAATTCGGGCATCATATCCTCCTGGAATCTTTGAAAGAGTCTCTTTCCCGCATCTACAAAATATTAAAGGGTAAGCTCCCCCGTCGAACCGCCTTCCGTCTTACTAGATCCCCCACCTAGCAAAACCAGCAGATCAACCGGGGGAGTACCCCCATCTGTTCCCTGTGAGTTGGTTACAAATTCCTTGCGTGGGGGGATGTTCATTGCCGGCCGCCGGAATCTACAGGGATACCATCAATTATTCGCCACCATAAACAAACTGTCCGCCCAAACGGTCATCTGAATCTGAACGGGCGTTGTTGCGTCGTTACCTTTTTCGGTCCCGGTTCCTGTTACAGTAATAGAAGTCGTTCCGCCTGGAACCGGATCCGGGCTGAGGACATACGTGCCATTGGCATTTGTCGGGCTGTTCGTCAACTTCGCCGTCGTCAATCCGCCGAAGGAATTCGATCCACCTCCCAGGACAGCCGGACGCCGGTAGTACTTTTGTGCCTGGACTGCAAAATAAACCAGATCATTCGAGATCTGGTCCCTGTTTGTGGCTGACGCCTGATCCTGAAAGAGGAATATCCCGACCGTCACCATGATCCCGATCAAGACCATTCCGAGGACTATCAGTAGTAACTGTTGGGTTCCCATTCTCTACTCGGTTTTTTGTTTTGATATATCAAGAGCGGGCTCCCCCTTGCGAAAGAGCCCGCCTCGACAATTGATTTATTGTTAGTTGTTAACCGTTGTGCTCATGCTGTCCGCGAACACAACCATCGTGACCTTGACCGGAGTTGTACCGTCATTACCGTCCTCAACACCTGTACCTTCCAAGGTGACAGAGAGTGCTGACGGAGACGTAAGTAGATATGAACCGTTCGCATTGGACGGCTTGGATGTAAGCTGTACCAGTGTGCACAATGCAAATGAACCCTGACCACCACCAAGGGCGGTTGGTCTGCGGTAGTACTGCTGTGCACGGGC
>DAIPLH010000397.1:0-3169 GCA_036769325.1 Bacteroidota bacterium | reverse complement strand
CAGATGTCACCGCGACGATGTCGAATTGGAGTATTGGCGGGATTGCTCTTCACGCTTGTCGCGGTCGCGCAGAACACGCCCACACCGGCCGAGCCGACCCCACCCCCTTCTCCTGTGACGGGCATCCGAAACAAGATCTCGGCAGGCGACCTGTTGAGCGCAGAGTCGATTCTTGAAGTCCATCACTCAAAGAACGGCGAGGATGGACAATGGCTCTCTGGCCTTGCATGGCTGGCGCGCGGAGCTGTTTTGACGGGGGATACTGCAAAAGCGCGACGGTATGTTTCCCAGGTCCGCGCGCAATGTGCCGAGAGGATGGCGCGCGGCGTTGAACTGGAAAAGGATCGCGACCTTGAGATCGCGTACGGAGCGGCAGTCGAGGTGCGCGCTCAACTCATTGAGCAAAACGAAGGAGCAGACAAAGCAGCAGAGTACATTCAGAGTGAATTGGCAATCATCAAGGGCCCTGCCTCCCTGGTTTCCCGACTTTACAAACGACTCAACATGCTTGTGCTTACTGGTTCGGAAGCGCCCGAGCTCGAGCCTGGGGACTTCGTTGGCCCAACACCGCCAACGCTTGCCTCACTTCGGGGTAAACCTGTCCTGTTGTTCCTCTGGGCGAACTGGTGCGGAGACTGCAAGGCGCAAGCGCCGGCCCTCGCGCATGTGAAGTCCCGCTACGAGGACCGCGGACTTCAGATGGTAACTGTCACGCGCTACTACGAGGACGAGCCCGATCACAACCGGGAAAAGCAGCAGATCGACAGCGTGTGGACTGCGGCCTATGCTCAGCTGGGCGCTCTTCCCATCGTCATCAGCTCAACCTCGATGGAGCGCTATGGCGGTTCAAGCACTCCGACGCTTGTTTTCATTGACCGCACCGGGATTGTCAGAAGATACACCCCTACCCGTCTCACTGAGGCTGAACTGGTACGGACGATCGATGAATTGATGCAATAAAAAAACAGATGGGGCACCGGTTAGCTGTCGATTTCAGGGTCTCCAAAACGACTACACAATGAAGCCACCCTACAGCAACGGGATTCGATGTCCCGGCAGTTGGCAAAATCAACGGAAAACGAAAGGAAATCCAAGAATGCGATTCATGGTGCTGGTAAAAGCAGACAAGGCCACAGAAGCGGGCGTGCTCCCGAACGAAAAGCTCCTTACGGAGATGGGCAAATTCAACGAAGAGCTTGTAAAAGCCGGCGTTATGCTTGCAGGCGAAGGACTTCAGCCGAGTTCGAAGGGTGCCCGGGTCAGATTTGATAACGGAAAGAAAACCGTCATAGACGGACCCTTTACCGAGTCGAAGGAGTTGATCGCCGGCTTCTGGATATGGGAAGTGAAGTCGAAGGAAGAGGCCATCAAGTGGCTCAAGCGGGCTCCGTTTGACCAGACCGAGGTCGAAATTCGTCAGGTGTTCGAGTCGGAGGATTTCGGGGAAGAGTTTACACCTGAACTCAGAAAGCAGGAAGAGCGTCTTCGGGCGAAGGTCGCCGCGAAGCACGACTCCCGCAAGTAAAGGAGATCCACATGCGATTCATGATCATCGTCAAGGCAACCGAAGAGTCAGAGGCCGGCGTAATGCCTGTGGAGGCGGAGTTCGCAGAGATGGCAACATTCCATGAGGAACTGTCAAAGGCAGGAGTCCTTGTGGATGCATCAGGACTTAAGCCGACGTCGAAGGCCTGGAGGATCAGGTATTCAGGAAGAGAGAAGACCGTCATCGATGGACCATTTGCGGAAACGAAGGAGTTGATCGCCGGCTATACGATCATCAGGGCAAACTCAAGAGAGGAGGCCGTACAATGGACCCTTCGCTTCCCAAATCCTGCCGGTTCAGGAAAGGCGTGTGAGATCGAGGTCCGGCAACTCTTCGAGCTCGACGACTTCACCCCGGGCGATTCCATCGAACGCTTTCGCAAGCTTGAAGTACTGTCACGCGGCTGAGACACGCAACCATATTACCAATATCCGGTACGGAGATCTACATGAAATACATTTGTCTTGGTTACTATGATGAAACAATCTGGGAAACAACCCCGGAGAGCGAGCGCAATGTTTTCATGGATGCCTGTTTCGCTTATGATGATGAGCTCAGGAGGAACGGACATTTCATTGGAGGCGAAGCCCTCGAAGGACATCGGAACGCGGTGACGCTGCGTTTCCAGAACGGTAAGGTATCCGTCACTGATGGGCCGTTTGCCGAAACCAAAGAACAACTGGGCGGAATTCTCATTCTCGAAGCACGTGATCTCAACCATGCGATCCAACTGATGTCGAAGCACCCGGGTGTCCGCGGAGGACCCTTCGAGATCCGACCTGCAGCCGACCTTTCGGGCCTGGTGGCAGAGAGCGCACAACGACGCACAGAAGAACACTAACCTGAGGAGCCAGTCCAATGCAGATCATCACTCCATTCCTGTGGTTCGACGACAGGGCGGAAGAAGCCGTGAACCATTACGTGTCGGTTTTCTCCACTGTCTATGGAAAGAAGGGCACCAGGATCATCAGCATAGCCCGCTATGGAGAGGCGGGCCCGGGGCCAAAGGGATCCGTCATGACGGTGTCCTTCAAACTCAATGGGCAGGAGTTTGTGGCACTGAATGGCGGCCCGCACTTCAAATTCACGGAGGCAGTTTCATTCGTAATCAACTGCAAGAACCAGAAGGAAGTCGACTATCTCTGGGAGAAGTTGGCAGAGGGTGGAGAAGAAAGCATGTGCGGCTGGCTGAAGGATAGGTTCGGTCTTTCATGGCAGGTTGTTCCGGTCATTTTGAATAAGATGTTGGTGGACAAGGATCCGCGTAAGGCAAAGAAAACGATGGAGGCAATGCTTCAAATGAGAAAGATCAATATCGGGAAACTCAAGGAAGCCTATAAGCAGGCAGTCTGAGAAATGGGTAGGGTTGATAGTGACGGAGGGATTGCGGATTACGGATTCCAGATTTCGGAGTCGCGCGAGTCTGGTTTCATTTCATGGAAGGAAGAGGAAATGAAGTATCTCTGTCTTGCATACGAAGAGGAGAAACATCTGAATGCTCTCTCCACTGACGCGTGGGATGGGTTGAGACGTGAAACTCTCTCGTATGTCGACGAACTTCGACGGGATGGCCGACTGCTCGCGCAGCCGAAGCTGGTCTGTGCCAGCGGTGAGAAGGCCGAG
>DAIPLH010000396.1:1451-3173 GCA_036769325.1 Bacteroidota bacterium | reverse complement strand
CGTTTACCGGACGCGGTCAACCATCCCCAAGAAGAAATGACACAGCCGCTACGACAATCGTCGACACGGTTGCTGCTCGTGTCCAGAACGGAGAAGTTTTCTTGACGTTACTCCACACGAATGCCGACCCGAACATGAGAAGAATGAAGAACAACGTAAGAAGGGATGCTTCGGTGTAACCGAAGGTTCCGCCTACTTTTCGCGTGAGCTTGAACGAGCCGAAGCTTCCAAATAATAGAAGAAGATGGGCGACATAGATCAGGAGCGACTCGCGGCCGAACAACCGGATCACAGGCTTTCCCGACGATGGGACCAACAACGTCCAGTGCGCAAGTGCAGAGCAGAGGATCATGACGATTCCAAGGCGAAGCAGAAAAAAGGCCGGACTGACGCTCCAGTAATTGGGCCTCTCACGCATAGCTGGAAACAGATGTTCAAGAAGGAAGGCCGCCAGAATAAGAGAGCCGCCTGTCCAGACAAGCGACTGAAGGGCGGATTTTTCTGCCTGAGGTTCCGCACCCGAGCGGGCTTTCTCTCGGGCCTCGGTAAAGAGATATCCTGCAACCGCGCCGGCGAAGAGAAATGCCATCCACGGAAAAAGAGGAAAGAGCGAGTATTTGATTCCATTCATGTAGCCGGCAAAAATCCACGGGATCTGTGACCAGAAATTGATCTCCCAGACAAATGGAGTGGCTGCAACGGCAAGGATGGACAATAGCAGCGCGGCACCATATTGCCGCCGTTCACTGCGCAGAGCGAGAAGCAAAGCCTGGAGGAGCAGCAGACTGACGGCGATACACTGGAGGACGTCGACCTGGAAGAAACTCTGCCATTGCTCATCGGTTGCCTCAGTGAACAGATGACGAGCAGAGAAGATCGGAATATGGAGGAGATAGCCGATCAGTGCAATAGTGAGAATCCTGCCAAGTTGACTCATCAGCGGTTTTCCGAGGGAGAGGTATTCCTGTGCCTTCCGGCGTGTGGTTACCGCGTAGGCCAGTCCCGATGCAAAAAGAAAAGAGGGCGCTACGAGTCCGTTGATGAACTTGAGATACTGAAAGGCCGATCCTGAAAGAAGATCGCTCGCAAGCGTGGCATTGAAGACATGAGTCTCTATCATGACCACGACGGCCCACCCGCGCAGGAGGTCGATGAACTCAATGCGTCCGGTATGCTTCTTCCCGGAGTTGTCTGGTGTAGCGGTTGTTCTCGTCAAAACGGTCGGAGGAGGAATAAGTACAACACGACGCCGGCCAATCCGGCCTGAAAGTACTGTGAGGTCACGAAATGCTTGGATCGAAGGTAATCCCATCCATGAGCAAGACCAAGCATCAGGAAGAGCATGGCAAACCCGGCACCGACTGCAACTTCCACAGTCTGTGTCTGTCCGACCAGTTGCAGCAATCCCGCGTTTGCTGCAGATCCGTAGACCATGAGAATATGAACACTGTAGATGAGCAGGGAGGATTGACCAAGGGCGGTCAAATGGAATTGCAGCCTTTCGGGGATCCTCCTCAGCGTGTAAAAGAAAATGGTGAGTTGAACAACTCCTGCCATTCTCAGGAGAAAGAACAGCGGACTTGTTTTCCAGAAATCATGCGCAGGATAGGGCGTCACCGGAAGCAGATCAAACAGGATACCCGCCGTTGCGCAGACGGCGCTGATGATTCCAAGGCTCAGGATGAATTCGCCTGTCCGGCTCTCCTTTACGGCCTTGGCAAA
>DAIPLH010000396.1:0-1441 GCA_036769325.1 Bacteroidota bacterium | reverse complement strand
TTGGCAAAAAAGTGACCGGTCACCACACCGCAGAACATGAATGCAGCATTCGGGAAGAGGGGAAAAACCGAAAGGGGTTTGTCATTCATGAATGGTGAAAGAACGGACGAAAACGTTGGAGCAAGATCAGTTGCCCAGATGAATGGAGTCGAGAAGACGATCAGGCCGGTCAGGGCGGACACAACTCTGGTGAACCCGGCCGGCGTCCTGAGCAGCAAGATAATTACATGGAGAATCAGAAGGCATGCGGCTATGCACTGGAGGACATCGGTCTTGAAGAAACATGCAATCTCAGTGGGTGTTGATGCGACAAGGCTTTTCTGCAATGAGAAATAGGGAAGATGTATTGCATAGCCGATGCAGAACAACAGGCAAACCCGTCCAAACCGCTTGCGGAGGGCAGGGGAAAAGTGAGTGTACTCGTTCCACTTCTTTTCCGTCGCGACCGCGAACGCCAGTCCGGAAACAAACAGGAATGCGGGTGCCGTGAAGCCCCGGAGAAAGTTGTAGACCTCGAACCAATGCGTTGAACGGCTCCCCAGATCGAGCAGGGAATCGATGGTGTGCCCCAGGATCATGAGGACAACTGCGAAACCGCGGAAGAAATCGATGAAATGGATTCTGTGGGATCCCGTGCTCATCGAATGAGTGTGGGGGAATGGAGGGTGAGGGAATGCTCAGGGACTGGTTTCGTCCCCCAGCTTCTCATTCAGCAGATGCTCGAGCTCATCGAGGTCGACAGGCTTCGTGATGTAGGCCGCACCGCCGATCTCCTTTCCAAATTTCTTGGCGTAGTAATCGTCAATCCCCGTGAGGAAAATAAATGGGATGGAGGAAAGGTCCTTCTGCTGTCTCACCTGCTGGAGCAATTCAAAACCGTTTGTTCCCGGCATGACAAGGTCAGACACAACGATGCTTGGCTTCAGAGAACGAATCGCGCTGATCGCGGCTTCTGGCCCTTCAACGGTTTTCACATTGAAGCCACGGTCGAGTAATCCTGTTTTGGTCGCATCCAGAATGGACGGTTCGTCGTCGATCAGGAGGACCAGTTTACTGCTTGTCATTTCAGTTGTCACCTGGGCAAAAATATCAGTAAAAGGCCGAAGAGAATCAATGTGCTGGAATACTTCGGATCATTTCCGCGCATCTGTTGCCGCTGATGACGGCGCTTTCGATCGTTGCCGGATAGCCGGTCTGCGTCCAGTCGCCCGCAAGGAATAGGTTTGGTATCGCAGTCTTCTGCGGTGGCCTGAGCGATTCGGCCTCAGGAGTCAGTGAAATCGTTGCCTTCTTCTCGCGAATAACGACAGAATGAGACGGCCTGTCGACTCTGCTCCCAAAAACACCGGCCAGGTCGTCGATTGTCATACTCACGATTTCTTCGTTGGATTTGTCCACGACATCATAACCGGCGCTGATGACTGTCGAGAGGTGTACGTTC
>DAIPLH010000395.1:0-3175 GCA_036769325.1 Bacteroidota bacterium | reverse complement strand
GAATACAAAAAGATTGAGAAGTACGTTCTTCCCCATCTGACCAAAGTTCACTCGCAGTTTGTCCGCAGCGATGTCATATACGAGGTTCATCGGGTCCTGGCTGAAAGCAGAATGATAGAGCAGTCGGGTGTAAATCGCAGCTGCGAACGCCTTATACGCTTCACAGATTGAGTACCACTTGCCGTGCATGTGAGACCACAGCTCAAAAGATCCGTTTGTCAAGAGAGGGTTGTGCCAGATCATCTCGGTCTGAAGAACACCGTCGACGAAATTGCTGACGCTAATTTCGATCTCATCGTCCTCAGGAGCACCTACGCGATCGGCTGCAGGAATGTTCGTAACCAGCACCCGAGATGCGACGAGACTGGGCGGAACGCTATATATCTGGACTTGCTTGGGAAGTGCTGCCTCCGTACATTGCGAACCCAAGAGCAGGCCGAGTAATAGGATTCGACCACTTGCCGATGGTGGGTTGTTCTTCAAGGATTTCCCTTCGCCCCTCGCGACCATTTCACAACAAGGAATTGTTCGCTCAAATAGGAGAAATACAAATTGCCTTTCCAGTCAGTGTACGTCTGAGATGGACCAAGATATCTTGGGTCATCCAAAATGAAATGCGCGAGAGGCCTGCCCATAGGATTGAGTCTGAGAATAATCTTCTTTAGCAACGAAGCTCCAAGCTCATCCTTGACACTGACCATGAGGTAATAACCGGCCTGATCATTCCCACCAATGAGCACGGGATCAGCCAGAATCACGTTCTTGGCCAGCCCCATCAGTTGATAGCGGGAAACTCGCCCTCCTCTCCTCAACATTGCAGACTCAAAGTCGCCACCACTGCCCACGACTATGAAGTGCCCATCGGGGGATACTTCCACCTGGATATCAAACAGGCCGGGCAGATCTTGCCTTGGATGACTCTTGGCTTTTCCGGAGCTTCTCCTCAGTGCCCGCTTCCCCGAACTGCCCGCGTACACCCATCCCTCGTATACAAATGGAACGCGGCCCGCCCAGTGGGGATTTGTGATTCCAAGCGCGAAATCTCCCTGAGTCAGTTCAGGAAGGCCTACTTCCGTAGCGTTGCATGAATTGTCAATGCGGATCATGAATGAGGGAGGAGGTGAAATCCTCTTTGATCTCCCATGCCTTCGATCGATGACGACTCCGTCTCTGGGCGGACTGAGTTCATACCCGCCTCCGACAAAAATGCACACTTGACCCTCATCATCTTCGACAATGGACTTTAACCATGGTGCGTTGTGGCGGCACTGCAAAATCGTCTTGCCCTCATCGTTCCAAACACGGACACTTCGATCCTCTGGTCTTGGACCTCCGGTAGCAAGGAGAACTCTTCCGGATTCCGACACATTCGATACGAGGAGCATGAAGTCACCGAATACGGGGACGGCCCGCCCTTGCGCTCCGCGCTTCTCCGAAATTATCTTCCTGTACTTCGGGATTTGACCAGGCCCAGTCCCAAATGGAACAGCCACCACTTCCACTGGAAAGTAGCGCTCGCTAGAACTGGACACATTGATTTTATGCGCCTGCTCATCGAATCGGGGTGAGGCCTGACCGTCCAGGTCTGACAGGATCAAGACCACGGTGAGATGCCAAAACAGTGCGGTGCTTGCTCGAATGTTCATGGCAAATCCGTTGTGTCGAGTTCGATGTTGCTGCAAATGGTTGCAGAAACAATCTCGCCCCCCGGCGTGACACTGAGGCTCTCAATCTCTTCAGCAACTGAAACGCCCTTGATGACTCTGTGCTTCTTCACCGAGAGGGAAACCGTGACCTTCTCTTTTTCATCATAAATTCTGGTAACCATCGGTAGGCCTGCGTCGTTGACATCTTCTTCCATCCTTTGAAAGACCTTCGCCTTTCCCCTCGGAACAACCTCAAGCGTACGCGTCCCTGCGCCAAAGAATGGATTGTTGCGCCTAAGTATCCGAATGTCAGCATGTCTTCGAATGTTTTCAGGACTTGTTCCCATCATCCGCTCGCTCATGCCGAGGAATTGCTCGCGGAGTTCGGGGGTCATGGGGAGTTCGACCCAGTTGCCGTGCTGGTCCATGAACCAGGCCTGGTCGCCCTTGATTTTCAGCTTCATCGGCAGGGGTTCGAGGACTTCCGCTTCGACGAGCCAGGGATTGTGTTCCGGGGCTTTCGCTTCCTTCGGGAGTCGTTCAAGTTTCATCCGGTAGCGCATCCGGAGGGTCTTGGGGTTCTTGACCGACTTGGGCTGCTTCGTCTCCATGAGGAATTCCGCGCTGAATTTCTTGACGCGGTCCCGGTTCTTCGCCCGCAGGTTAAGAATGTCATCCACCTCGTCTGCCTGCGCGGGGGTGATAGTGACCAGCAGAAGCAGGCCGACCAACGCCTTGGAAAGCATGGGCTGGACGATACCATTCCCTTGCGGCCATTGCAATGCCTGAAATGATGATTTCTCAGAATGAGATTTCGAGGCTGGTGGTCAGGTCCGTCGCGACGAATGCCGGAGTCTTTACCTCCACGTATTCGGCTCGTGTCGTCCATCTGACGTTTTTCACGGGGGCCCAGTCGATGCTTCCGGAAATTGCCTGCTGCGCCGTGGCCTGCGAACCGCTCGATTGTGCAAGCCTGTATTGCGTTTCCACCTTCAGCGTCTTGACTCGCAGGGTCAGGCCGGCCATCTCCGCCAGCGTGTCCACCGGCCCGATTCTCCCTTCCTTATCAATCTTCTTGTTGTAGGTCGCAGAAGCGCTGGAAATTAGGGCTTTCACCCACTGGTAGGACAACCCGGCTTTTCCCTCATGCTCGTGGGTGTGCTGCCGCTCAAAATTGCTCATGGAAACGGTGTTTCTGATCTGATCGGAGACTGGGGACAGCGAATAGCCGGGGAGGGCGGTGCTCGCACCGGCCGAGCCGTCCTGTTGAAACCGCTCGAACCGGTACTCCATATCAATACCGATCCGGGATTCAAGCTGGGGCTTGAGCGTCGCCCGGGCCGACTGCCGACGGCTCACCCGGGATTCCCATCCGGTTCCGGGTACCTGGGCCTGCTGGGACTTTCGGTTGCTCCTGTCGTCGTATTTGAGATCCGTCGAAAACGCTTTGCCCGGCGCCAGTTTCAGCCCGGTCGCCCAGTTCATGTCGTCGGTCCGCGAGATCAACGGGAGATCAAGCTGGGTCGTGG
>DAIPLH010000059.1:4898-11374 GCA_036769325.1 Bacteroidota bacterium | reverse complement strand
GTTTTGAGTTCTGGCGGCAAAGAGGTCGAGGAAGCCATCCTGGTTGTAATCCTCCCATGCGAACCCATAAGAGTCACCCAAATCGTTCACAATATCTCCCTCCAGGATCCTCTCAAACGTGGCACTTCCCGTTTCTGCAAGCTGGTTCTGGTAGAGCCGGTTTGCGGTAGGACTTCCTGAATAGGCGGTGGTGACAAAGAGATCGAGATCTCCATCATTGTCATAGTCACCCCATCCACCAGTAGCAGAAAATGCTGCGTCCGTCACAACTGGACCGGTGGTAATCCGGGTGAACGTCGCATCTCCATTGTTCTCGTACAGAAAATCGTTCTGAGCGTTCGGCCATCCGTTAGTCACGAAAACGTCTTCATCGCCGTCGCTATCAAAATCTCCCCAGCTCCCACTCCAGGAGGATGCAAGATCTGTGACGAGGGGACCGGTCACCACGCGCTCGAATGAGGGAATGCCATCTTCAATGAGTCTGTTCTGGTAGAGTTGGTTTGCCTGATTCCGCTCGTTGGCAACGAACATGTCAAGATCACCGTCGGCATCGTAGTCAATCCAATTCGCACCCCGTGAATAAGCGAGATCGGTGACAATGGAACCGGTCGTGACCTTTGTGAAAGTTCCATCTCCCAGATTGTTGTAAAGGAAGTTCGCGAGCGGACCTGTGACGCTGTAGCCGGAGTTTGTAACGTAGAGATCAAGGTCACCATCGTTGTCGTAGTCACCCCAGGAGCAGGTTTCGGAGTATCCGCCATCCGTCACAGGCGGTTCGCCGACCGCTTGTACGAACGTCCCGTCACCGTTGTTTCTGTAGAGCAGATTGTCGTCACCATACCAGTTCACGACAAATGCATCGAGGTCGCCGTCGTTGTCAATGTCACCCCAACTGCTCCCATCAGACTTTGCACTGTCGCTCACGATCGGGTCACCGATGACCTTTCTGAAAGTATATCCGCTGTCGGGTCCATTGTTGATGTAAAGGAAATTATCCTCACCGGTTTCCAGACCATTGGTAACGAAAAGATCCGTAAGGCCGTCGCCGTTGACGTCCACCCAGTTCACGCTCCGTGAGGCTCCTCCGTCATGAACAAGGTCGCCTGTCGTAATACGAGTGAATGTTTGGGCTGCAGCAGAATGGAGTGAGGTGTAGTAGATACAGGTAAGGACAGGAAGCAAAACCGTTAACCACTTCATAGGAGTTCTCCGCGACTTCAGGGAATTTGTTTATTGCATTGTACGGGGAACTTCGATCCGCGGGTATGGAAAAGCGATGGAATACCGGAGGGTACGGCGAACAGCAGGGCAATCGGATGGACTAACGGGTCTTGTCCACCTGATTCATGGTTGCGAAGAGCTTGTCACGATACGTCCGACTGAGGGTGAGTCGGTCACCGGAAAAAAGGAGAACAGAGTATTCACCTGAAAAGAGGGGCTGCATTTCCTTGATTTGCCCCAGGCGAACGATCGAGGAACGATGGATGCGCGCAAAAAGGGCGGGATCCAGCCGGCCTTCAAGATCGCCAATCTTGTCTCTGACAAGGTGTTTGCGTCCTCCGGCATGGAGACAGACGTAATCGCCGTCCGCTTCGATCCAATCCACCTCACCGACATTGAGGAACGTAATTCTTCCCGGGGACTTCACCATGATGCGTTCAGCGTAGCGCTTTCCACCGCGAAGGCCCTCAAGAAGAGCATCAATCTTGCCGCTCATTTCGCTCTTCCTGAGGCCTGAGAGATAAGACTTTGCACGCTCGACAGCCAGGGCGAGCCTTTCTGAATCAACCGGTTTGAGCAGATAGTCGAGCGCATGCACGTTGAACGCCTTCAAAGCGTGTTCATCGTAAGCTGTCACGAAAACCACAACGGGTATTGCGGTGCTGCCAACCTGCTCAATGACGTCAAAACCGGTGACCTCAGGCATTTGGATATCCAGGAAAACGAGATCCGGATGATTTGCCCGGATTGCCTCCACTGCCTGAACGCCATCAGAACACTCGCCGATGATTTCAATCCCCTTGAGTTTCCGCAGCAGGTTTCGAATGCCTTCACGCGCCAGGGGTTCATCATCAACGATCAGGATGCGGAGCGACATCAACAGGTTTCCTGCTTTTTTCGATAGGGCACCTCAACGGTGGCAGTGACTCCAGGACCCGCATTGTTTTTGACTTCCAGAAGGAATCGTGATCCGTACATTCTCTCCAGCCTCTCACGCGTGTTCGTGAGACCCACGCCCTTCCGACCGGAATGATCGCTGATACCGACTCCATCATCCTGCACCTGCAGCCTCAGAGTTCCGTTGTCCCGGACCGCCGAGATTTCCACATTCCCCGGTCCGCGCTGCCGGTTGATTCCGTGTTTGATCGCATTCTCCACGAGCGGCTGAAGGATCATCGCTGGAATTGCGGCATGAAGAACCTCAGGGTCAATCTGAAACCTCACTGTCAGACGGTCGCCAAACCTGGTTTTCTCAATCGAGAGGTACCGCTCGAGAAAATCGATTTCGCGCTCGAGGGAAACTTCCTGAATGCCGTCGTATTCCAGCGTGAGACGAAGAAGATCGCTGAGCTGTACCAGTGTTTTACGCGCACCCTCCGGGTCTCTGTCGATGAGAACAGAAATCGCGTTCAGAGTATTAAAGAGGAAGTGGGGATGAAGCTGCATCTTGAGCGCCTGAAGATGCGCAGCGGAGAGTTGTGCCTCGAGCCGGCTTGACCTGACCTCGGAATCCCTGAAACGATTGTAATAATCCAGGGAGTATTTCATCAACAGGATGATCCAGTAAATAAGAATACCGTAATCAAGATACGCAAGGACCCCCTGAAACTGGCTCTCCCATGAGAATGCAACTCCCTGCGTGGAGCGAAAGAGTCCGAAGATCGTCCCGGACGCAGACTTGTGGAATGCTGAGAGGATTGCGCCGGTGACGCTATGAATGATCAGATTCCGGAAGAACGAAGACTTCTCGATCCGGAACCGATCTGCGAGCCAGAGGATAACGGGGGTAAGGACCAGCCAGACATACGCAAAGGAGAACTCCGCAACCAACAGCGAAGGAAGATTGATCTCCTGTCCAACACGCGTCCGGTAAACAAATGACTGGAGGAGCATGAACAGGGCAAACAGGGTCCAGAGCCCGAAAAGGGCTACAAATCTCGGGCCGAGCTTCCCGGTTTTCCATCGTGTTGTCATGCGACTAATTTACCCAGAATCCGATCTTTCCACCTGCAGGGTGCGCCGGGAGGTGACTTTTCTGCGTCCGGCCGCTGGTTTCGTCATCCGGAATTTTCACCGCATGATTGCAAAGTAGATCACGTAGAGCCAGGAAAAAAAGCCGTGCAGGATTGCCCACAGAATGGATGTGTTCTGTGACCATGAAATGGCAATGGCGAGTGCAGTCCCGAAGGTGATTCCCGAACGGACAATCTCGTTGCGCATGTGGTTTCCCAGGAATTGGTTGGAGAATGGAGATTACGGATTACGGATTGCAGATTACAGATTAAAGACTGCAAGATTGCAGATTGCCCGGCGCGAAGCGCCGAGGTTTCGTCCCCAAAGGGGATGGACAGATTACGGATTAGAGACTGCAAGATTACAGATTACGATTGCAAGAAGGGCTACAGACCAACAGACTACCAGCTCCCGGACGATCCTCCGCCGGAAAACCCTCCTCCTCCTCCTGAAAAGCTGCTGCCGCCACCACTGGAGAAGGAACCACTTCGTGAAGACCAACCGCTACTCATACCTCCAACGGTAATCCATTTTTTTGAGAGCGTCTTTCCAAGACCACTCTTTGAGAACCAGATTTTCAAAATGATGAACCCGACCAGATAGATCACGAAGGGAACCATACCAAAGGCAGGCCCCAGGATCCATTGAGGAAACGAAATCCAGAACGGAATGAGAAACACGAAGAGGAACCACGAGGCAAAACCGGTTGATAGAGCAGCGATGACACTAAACGTTCCAACGACGACAAGAAAAATGACTCCGGCAAGCACGCGCACGACGAATTCCTCATCTGCAGGCGTTTCTTCTTCAGGGGAGTAGGCACCCTGTATTGCCGCAATGATGGCTTTCGTCCCTTCAAGGATCCCGCCATCAAAATCACCATCCTTGAATCTTGGAACAATTTCGTGCCTGATGATGATGCCCGAGGTTGCGTCCGTCAGATCCCCCTCAAGCCCGCTCCCTACTTCGATCCGGACTTTTCTGTCATCCCGGGCGATCAGAAGCAAAACACCATTGTCATTGTCCGCCTGACCGATGGCCCAAGTCGCGGCGACTTTAAAAGAATACTCTTCGAGAACCTCCCCCTCCAGGTCGGCAACAGTCAATACCACAATCTGGTTCGAGGTTGAATCCTCGTGTGATTTCAGGAGCTGCTCGAGTTCAGCAATCGTGCCTGCCGACAACATCCCGGCAGTATCGTTGACCCGACCTGCGAGGAATGGGACTTCCTTCGCTTTACCGCTCACAGAAAGGAGGAAGAGAACGGCAACGGCCAGGTTCCTCATTTGTTTTCTTTCCTACGCGGTGGATCCGGCAATTCGTTTACGTCGTCGGACCTCCTTGCAAAACCGCGCTCCTCAAGCAGGCGCGCCATTTGCTGAAGAGCTTCCACCACCCCATTCACGGGGCGCCCTGACCTTAGGCCGGCAGTTACCGCTTCAACAACACTTGCCCAGTCAGATTCGTGCAAAACCTTATTAATTCCTGAGTCTCCGAGCACGACGACACGATGCTCCAGAAGACTGATGAAGAGCAGGATTCCGGTCCGATCCCTCGTTGCAAAGATCTCCTCCGCGAGAAATGCCTCCTTTGCCCTTTGTGCCACGCGCAATTCGATCAGCTCCTTCCCTGCTACCAGTCTCCTCAGTGAAGGGACATTGCGAACAGTCAGCATTGCTGTCCCTCCGGCAACCAGGACCATGAGTACGACAACGATCATGTTGAAAGGGAGCCAGGGGGCGGTCATGACGTTGAGAAAGACAAAGAACGTAAGCGCAAGCGAACCGGCAAGCATACCACGCCAGAGCGCTTCTTCGTAGTCGTCACTCTTCTCAATGATAAAAGGGACAATCTCCGCAGAGGTTTTGAGCTCGACGACTCTTACGGCTTCACGGATTCGATCGAGGTCGGCCGGGGTAAAGTAGTCTGAAACGGTTCGTATCGCCATTGTGTTGATTGCCGGAGCGGTCCAGATTCATCCAGGAGTTGATGGAACAGACCGTCGGTTCAAACCCTTTCCTCTAACGTGCGACACGAAAGCCAAAGGAACGTCAGAAAACGTTCCGCATGAACAAAGCATCCAGGCTCTAAGGCTGTTTCTTGTAATACGTCATCGCTTCTGGCAGGTGCTTCCTGATGTCGGCAATCCGGGTTTCGTCTGACGGATGGGTGCTCATGAATTCCGGCGGCTTCTGGCCGCCACCCGCCGCCATCCGTTGCCAGAAACCAACAGCGGCATTCGGATCATAGCCCGCCATCGCCATGAAGATGAGCCCGAGATGATCGGCTTCGCTTTCATGACTTCTGCTGAAAGGGAGCATTGCGCCATACTGGGCACCAAGTCCATAGGCTCCCATCCAGAGCGCTTGTGTTTCTTCGGGCTCGTTCTTGACTGCAACCGAGAGCGCAACTCCGCCAAGCTCGGCCACAAGAGCATGGCTCATGCGTTCTGCCCCGTGCTCCGCGACCGCGTGAGCAACCTCGTGACCCATGACGACGGCGATTCCGGTTTCATCCTTGCATGTGGGCAGGATGCCTGTATAGAAAACAACCTTGCCGCCAGGCATGCACCAGGCATTCAGCTGGTTGCTCTCAACGAGGTTGAATTCCCAGGCGTATCCCTTGAGCTCATCGGAGAGCCCTTTCTCTTTGAAGAAAGCCTCAACAGCCTTCTGAATCCGTACGCCGACATTCTTCACCATTGCCGTCTTCTGTGCATCGGTGCTGAGCTTGTTCTCTTTAAGGAAGTCACGGTATTGCTGGTAACTCATCGACATGATTTCACTGTCAGGTATCAAATGGAGTTGACTCCGGCCTGTCAGAGGGACAGAAGAGCAGGACAGAAATCCAATGCCCGCGATTAATATACAGGCAGTATTGATTGCTGATTTCAATTTCATAGCGTAAAGCTCCACAGCTGATTCAGGATAAACACAAGGTCGGAATCCTGTTCAAACTTTGATGGACTGGATCTCAATGAGATTCCCATCAGGATCCCGGAAATACGCAACGCGAATCTGCCATTCCTCCAACGTCATGGACTCGGTAACCGACGCGAGGCCCCGCCCCTGAAGGGTCGTACGTGCAGCATCCACGTCGGGCACCATGAGGACAAAGACGACCCTGTCACCCGATGTCGCCCCTGCTGGCTTATAGACGCCTCCCGGGACCTCACTGAGCAGATCCTTATCGACGATCGACAACAGCACAACCACGACAACCCGAACGAGCTCACCGGTCGC
>DAIPLH010000059.1:0-4888 GCA_036769325.1 Bacteroidota bacterium | reverse complement strand
ACCGTCCCCGCGTCAAACTCTGCGACCGTATCGTCTTCAGTTCCGAAATCAAGAGGCAATCCGATGACCTGACGATAGAAGTGGTAGGACTTCCGAAAGTCAGAAACAACAAGACGTAGCACACTGCGAGTGATTTCCATTTTATTACCTTCCGGGAAAGATACGATTCTGGATCATGGAGTCCAAACGAAGGGGGTCCCGCCAGTACCCAAGTTCAAACTTGTAAAGTTCTAGGCGGGCTTTGTAAGGTTAGCATCTTCTTCATTACAACTCTCGTATGTGCCCACCTGTCACCAAGGCGAGGAGGGGCACTTTTTTCTGACCAGATCATCGGAACTAGCCACGACACAAGCACCAAATCCACAACATCCAAGAGGTGCCGCTTGAGCGCCGATGACATCGCAATCCTCTTGCCGTCTTCCATTACAACTGCTAGACCTAACAGTTTCTTTCCCACCGTCGCCTGGAGAACGTATTCCGTGAATGGGAAAACAACCAACCACGCACTTAGAACAACAAGGCCAGCCTCCAAACCCCTAACCTGTAACACTCCTCCCGTCTCTTCACCAAAACCCCTGGTGTATCCTCCAATCACCGCCATAACTATGACGAAATCTACAAACGCCGCTCCTAGCCGACGCCATCCAGTATTAGCTGACGCCAATGCAACTGATAGATCGACTTGATTTGGATTTTCAAAGTCACCGTGCGTGTCGCTTCGCAAGAACCATTCAACATAAATGTATGCCCCTATCACAGGAAGGCAGACAACCAAAGCAACCCAAGCGAAACGACGGTCTCTTTTCTTCCGAAAGGCATCTATGACACAATAAACGGTGGCATACACGAAGAATGCCATAGATAACCCAATCAATGTATCAACTGTTACAGACTGATCGGAATCAAGAAAGGTCGCATACTCATCCCCAGGAGTAACTATGAAAAAGTACATCGACCAAGTGAAGAGTCCTAACCCAATCCAGAAAACCCATCGTGCAACAATCTTGTTCATTCTTACTTGGTTCTCCCCGAAAGCCAAAAGTACGGGTATCTACCTTACGTACTTCCAGTTTCTCGGCTTGTTGTCTTTGAGCAACTGCAGTGTCGTTTCAAGTCTGCGCTGCCTCGTTTCATCGCGTTTCGCCTCAGCGAGCCACTCCACATATTCTCTTTGATGACTCTGGCTGAATGACTCAAATGCCGCTTTTGCCTGCTTGTTTTTCTCAAGGGCCTTGAGGAAGTAGTCCGGGATAACGAGGCGCCTCTTCTTCACCTTCCGCTTCGGAATTTTTACTCCCTTTTCGTTCAGGTCTACAGCGGATCGGATGTACGCGAAGAGGACCTTTTCCGGTGGTACGTCATCAAGCGACCTCATCTTGAGCGCGCTCACTCTCGTGTTTCCAACGTTTTGAAACAGTCCCGCAGGATCCTTCATCAATCCACCCTTCCAAAACCCAATGCTCACATACTGCTTGAATGCAGCAATACTCCCAACAATCCCCTTATACTCAAAATGAGGGAAGCCCCACTTTAACGCCTCCGTGATACGAGGGTCCGCCTTGTGGAAGAGATTTCTCAGCTTCCTCAGGATGGGCTGCGCAAAATCCGCAGATCGTTCGATATACGCGTCAACAGTGCTGAGTGTTTTCCCCATAGGCCTTCCTTACTGACTGGATTCCCTGAGCATCCGTTCCAGATTCTTGAACTCCGGATTTTCCGGATCGATCGCGCAGAGTCGCGCGGCATAGTCAAGTGCTGTTTGTCTCTCACCGATGTCACGGTGCAGAAGCGCAAGGAACTGGAGGATCTTTATGTTGTACGGATGTCCAATCAGGGCTTCCTGAAGAACTTTCACCGCATCCGCCGGTTTACCGCTGCTGTTGAGCGCAACCGCGTAGCCATAGGAATAGCGAGGGTCAACCCGGTCGACTTCGGCAGCATGGCGAAGGTGTTTCATTGCCGAAGGAAGATCTCCCGCACGGGCAAAGTGAAGTCCGATTGCATAGTTGAGACCCGGATCCTCCGGATCATACCCGAGTCCCGTCAGCAAAACCTGCCTTGCTTCATCTTCACGCTGCTGCTGTCTGTAGATATCGGCGAGGTTGGCGTATGCCGGGAGAAACACAGGCTCAATCTTCAGCGCTTCCTTCAAAGCAACCTCGGCGCGTTCGATCTGCCCGAGCTCGAGATAGAGATTTGCAAGGTTCATCAGGTTGGATGGAAAATCTGCATTCAGGGTCTGGCTCGCCTCATATTCCGCGAGGATGTTCTGCCAATGATCCCTGTCAGGCTGAGTCATGAGGCCATTCGTGATTCCGGCCAAACCCCGGGCTGCAAACATGCGAACGACCCGCACGGAGTCGTGAAGGAGCGGCACGAGCATTTCAAGCCGGTCGTCCGGGGGGATCATCTCCAATGCAGAAATTGCCGTGACTCTGACAAGCGGGTCCGGATCATTAAGAGCATCCCGCGCGGCACCCACTGACTGATTCGATGGATATTGGGAGAGCAATGATGAAGCTGTTGCTCTGACAATGGATGGTAACGAATCCAGAGAGGCCAGCCGGATAATCTCATCCCGCGCTGCAGGCACACCCCGGCGGGCTTCAACAAACGTTTCTCCGAAGTGTTTCTCTGCTTTCCTGCCATACCACCTTGCAGTCTCCTTTTCAGCCCACCTGGCATCCTTATCCGTGTGGCATTGGGTGCAGGCGTCATGGGTTCCGAGTCTTACGGAGAGGTCAGGGCGCGGAATTCTGAAGCTGTGATCCCGTCGCATATCTACCTGCATGAATGTTGTTGCCGGCATATGGCATTCAATACACGCCGATCCGGCCGAGCCCTCCTTGTGCCTGTGGTGGCCGGGTCCGCCGAAGACCTCGGCCTTATGGCAACGGAAGCACAGGGCGTTACCATCGGCATAAAGTCTGCTGCTATGCGCATCATGGCAATCCGTACAGACGACGCCCTTCGCGTGCATCCTGCTCTGAAGAAAGGACCCATATTCGTAGACCTCGTCAAGAACCTGCCCGTCCGGATGGTAAAGATCCTCCCTGAGGACACTCGGGTAGTGGGTGTCGAGAAGGGGCTTCCCGGGAATATAGTCCTCACTGAACAACGCCCTTCGTGAATGGCAACGGGCGCAGAGTTCCACCTGTGTGGGAGAATGGTCCTCTGTCATTCGGATCGCAGTGTTCTTGCCTTCGACAAGTTTCCAGTCGTTAAGACTGGGCTTCTTCAGTCTTAGCATGAATCCGAGTGAAGCATCAGTGGGTTCTTCCCCTGGGGCTTCTGCCCAGCGAATGTGTTCCGAGCCCGGGCCATGACATGCTTCACAGCTCACGTCGATCTCGGACCAGGTGGTCTTGTACTGGCCGGTCGCAGGATCATAGCCCTTCTTCAGATTTGTTGAATGACACTCCGCGCACATGTAGTTCCAACGTTGCGACGTTCGGGTCCAGAAGAGAGGATCCTTCGGCGGTATTCTTTCATTCCCGTAAATGTGAAACCACCGCTGCCCTCCTTCTGCTGCCGGGCGCGTATCCCAGCAGAACGGAAGACATTGTACGCTGCCGTCAGGAAACTCAACCAGATATTGTTGAAGAGGAACGACGCCAAAGACGTATTTAATCTCAAACTCATCCGGCATTCCGTTTCTACCCTCAGTGAGCACGAAGAATTTCCCTTCTCTCTTGCGGAAAACCGAAACAACGTCATGATGGTTGAAGCGGGCATCCTGAAAGTCACCGAGGACTGTTGAATCTGTGGCGTGGTCCATTGCCCTATCGTGATCAGACCCGGTGAAAAGGCGATACTCCTCGCCATGACAGGGCCTGCACGCCTCCCGGCCAATGTATTCCGGAGATTGGGGTTGTTCGTTCCCTGAACATCCCGGAAGGAAAAAAAAGAGTGCAAACCAAGTATGAAGCGGCAAGGGGATCGATCGGCAGAGGGTGCGTGTTTTCACCCTGTCACTACTTAACGTCTGCGCCCGCAAGTTTCCTCAGCGAACGAACCTCCTGCACCTGCAGTTTGCGGAATGATCCGCGTGGCAGTCCTTCATAGGTGATTGGCCCGTAGGCAACCCGGTCGAGGCTCTTGACCTCATTTCCGAGCGCTTCAAACATCCGCCTCACCTGCCGGTTCCGCCCCTCATGAATCGTGATCCCCACTTCCTTCCCTTTCCCGCCCGGAAGGAGGACTGCTTCAGCGGGCTCGGTCTTCCCATCCGACAATTCGATTCCTGATCTCAATTTCCCAATATCTTCCCTGGTGACAACTGTCTCGCAGCGAACACGGTATGATTTCGAGATCTTGAAACGCGGATGCATGAGAAGATTGGCAAATTCGCCATCGCTGGTCAACAGCAACACTCCGGTCGTATTCCGGTCAAGCCTTCCAATGGGATAGACCCGGTGCCGGGATTTGATCAGATCCATCACCGTATTCCTTCCCCGCTCGTCCTTTACGGTCGAGATGGTGTCCTTGGGTTTGTTCAACACGAGATACTGATGCTCGTGTACCAGTGTGACCTGCTTGCCGTCGACAAATACCTGGTCTTCCTTTGGGTCGACTTTGAACCCAAGACTCTTCACAGTCTTGTTGTTGACACTGACCCTTCCTTCGACGATGAGTTCATCGGCCTTGCGCCGCGAAGAGATTCCGCAGATACTCAGGAAACGGTTGATTCGAATCTGTTCCTTCGGGGCGGGAGGAGACATAGGGGAGGGAATTGGGTATGAATGTTGGAGGGGAAAAATCCTTGCTGTTTACTCTCCCTCGGGGGAGGATGGAACGTCGGTTGGGCCGGAGTCCTGATAATCCCGTTCGCCGGGTGACTTCACCAGCTCACGCAATCTGCCATCTTCGCTGACAACAATCTGTGGCT
>DAIPLH010000058.1:0-11415 GCA_036769325.1 Bacteroidota bacterium | reverse complement strand
ACGCATTATTATTGGATGTATTGGAAATGGCAGGATCAGTGGTCAGCCGAACATCAGCCTGCCACTGTGCATGAGATTCGGTTGGCGATAGGAGTACGCCGATGGATAAGCCAAACAGTAAATAAGATTTTTTCATAAGATTCTCCTTCTTGTTTGTCCGACCCCTTCGGGCCTCCCCTCCTCACCGGGGGAGGGGCATGTCTGCCCGCCGTCTTGTTGGCGGTGTGGGGTGGCTTGGAAACTCACTTGGTGAGTACCATCTTCTCTGTTTTCACAGAGCTGCCTGAAGTCACACGATACACATAAGTGCCACTGGCTACCGGACTTCCAGTATGGTTCTTTCCATCCCACACAACCGACTTGTACCCTGCTTCCTGAAA
Organism: Bacteroidota bacterium; assembly: GCA_036769325.1. Taxonomy (GTDB): domain Bacteria; phylum Bacteroidota; class Ignavibacteria; order UBA10030; family UBA6906; genus DAIPLH01. Next base: position 11,035 of record DAIPLH010000058.1, on the reverse strand, counting down.
GGCATCCACAAGCGTGCGCACTTCCTGACCGAGACTGTTATAGACCTTGATTGTTACCTGGCCGGCCGAGGGTAGCGCATAATTGATCGTGGTACTCGGGTTAAAGGGATTGGGGTAATTGTTCGAGATACCAAAATCTGTTGGAAGGCCTCCGGGGCCAATCGCGCTTGCCGGGTTCTCAATGTCTTCCGAACCAAGATTCTTGCTCTCCCCCTTGGGAGTTTCTTTCCCTTTGCCTTTGAGAATCCCGACTTCAATTCCGTTCTTCTCAAGCGCGACGATGAGTAACTCAATCGTTGCCTGCTGATTCTGAATCATCTCCTGCTGTTCCTGAACCGCTTTTACCAACGGCACTACAAACTCCGCATAGCGCAATCCATAAAAATCATCCGCGTTTTTCGGGGCGTCCACGCCGCTGAAATCATAACCAAGCGCCCTGGCAGTGGCTTCAACTTCCTGTGCAATGAAGCCCGAGTAACGGATGCTTTCCTTCTCGTATTGATCCTGCTGGGATTCGGTTGGGCGATCGCCATAGTGCTGGACGAAGAAATCATCCACACCATGAAGGTCGAGGTTGTAGCTGACCGGGCGCAGACCGGTGATGAAGGCTAGCCCCTTGACGTCTTCCTGCACATTTTTCTTGAATCGACTGTCGCTGATATTGGTCCAGTTCGCAAAGCCACCGATGCTGGTCACGGTGCTGTTGCCTATGCGCACCTGGTTGGCGGCAGTGCAGTTGGCATTGTAGCCCAGGCCTGTAGTATTGCCATAAGCCGCGCCCGTTGAATTGGCAAAATAGCCTACCCCGGTTCTGTTAGTTCCGGTTGTGTTTGGGTTGCCAGCAAAGACTCCGAAGAAAGAATTGGAAATGCCGGTGGTGTTAGAGCGGCCGGCCTGGAATCCAAAAAAACAATTTGAACCCCCGCTGGTGGTGAAATCGCCGGCATAAGTTCCAAAGAAAGAATTCTGACTACCGGTCGTGTTGTGATTTCCAGCGTGACGTCCAAAAAAGGAATTCGATTGACCGATGGTGTTGAATTGGCCGGCATCTCCTCCGAAGAAAGCATTGAAATATCCTGTAGTGTTGGAAAAGCCAGCACCTTGTCCGAAGAAAGAATTGTCGTAACCGGTTGTGGTAGCACTACCGGCAGCTTGTCCGAAGAAAGAATTCCGAGAGCCGGTTGTGTTAGAATGACCGGCATCATCTCCGAAGAAACAATTCCAATAACCGCTGGTGTTAGAATTGCCGGTAGCTTGTCCGAAGAAAGAATTCTCATAGCCGGTGGTGTTGGCATACCCGACGCCCTCCCCGAAGAAAGAATTCTCATAACCGCTGGTGTTGGAATAGCCAGTAAATCTTCCGAAGAAAGCATTGTAGGAGCCGGTGGTGTTGGAATAGCCGGCAGATTGTCCGAAGAAAGCATTGTTAACACCGGTGGTGATAGCCGAACCAGCAAGGTTTCCGAAGAGAGAATTGTTGATGCCAGTGTGGAATAATGTCGCAGTCACTGTTCCCGCAACATCAAGTTTCGTGGTCGGTGCGGCTGTCCCAATGCCCACGTTATCTGTTCTGGTTGTCAACCGCACGACCGTCCCATCGTCCGTCCAGCCCTGTCCGAAGAGCAAGCTGCTGCTCAGGACTTGCAGGAAAACGATGGATAGTGTAATGCGTGATGGCTTCATGGTTTCCTCCTTGATAGCTTTGGGATCGATAAACCGTTTTATGAGTGCACGAGGTATTGGGATGATAGGAACCTGTCCGTGACGCAACCGATGACGTTGCGATCAAGATACAGGTTGACACAAAGCGAGGGAATAGAACAGGTGTGCTAAATTGTAATCAGAGGGAAAAACGGAAACGAAGATTAACGCTCGATGACGCGTTCCCTTAGCGCTTTTGCTACGGCTTCAGATTTCGAGTGGACGTGCAACTTGTCGTAGATATTGCGGATGTGCGCCCGTACGGTAAAGGGACTGAGAAAGAGTTTGTCAGCGATGGCCTTGTAATCACCGCCATCCGTAAGCATTGTGAGAACCTCAAGCTCGCGACTCGTGAGGTTGTAGTCGGCCCTTGGCGGAGGCACGTGGTGCTTGAACATTTCCAGCACGCGTCGTGCAATGTGTGGCGAAATGGGCGTCCCGCCGCCAAACGCATGCTCGACGGCTTCAAGCAATTGCGCCGGCATAACAGGCTTGGCAACATAACCGCTTGCTCCGGCACAGATCGCCTGGAAAACGTTGTCGTCATCTGCAAAAACTGACAACATCACCACCTGAGTGCTCGGATGCGTTCGTTTCAGCAGGGCAGTCGCTTCAATGCCTGACATCCCCGGAAGATCAATATCCATGAACACGACTTCAGGCGGGGTGCCGTGAATGTCATCGATGAGATCCTCTGCGTTTTCGTACTCCCCGAATAACTGACAGGATGGGGCATTCCTCAGGATATAGGATGTTCCCATGCGGATATCGGGGTTGTCTTCAACGATGGCAACACTGATTGGCATACGTCAACCTACAGAAATCAAGGCCCTCAGGCAATAGAACACCTGTTCTATGCTGCTGCCGCGGTCGGGAAATCTGGATCGCGAAAAAAAAAGGTTGAAACCCCTTCAATGTGTTTTGGTTCTCTTGATATGGCGCTATGTAATCTTCACGCTAAACTGAACCGATGTTCCCTTGTCCGCCCCGGAATGAACAACAAGCTCGCTTCCCAATTCGCGCGCGCGTTCGCGCGTGGTTTTCAGGCCTTTTCCTTTGTACGGCTGCAATGGATCGAAGCCTCGTCCATTGTCGCGAATCATCACACTTAACGTTTGTCCTTCCATCAGCGGCTCAACGAACAGATCCATGCACTGAGAGTGACTGATTGCATTGTTGATCACTTCTTTCATCAAAAGAGAGATATTCCTTCGTATCTCCGGGGAGAGATTGGTCTGCGGCAGACCCTTCCGATCAGGAACCACGAAGTGGAGTTTGATCTCTTTCGCATTGCACGCAGCGGACGCTGCATCGCGAACGCGGAGGAGGATGTCATGAAGGGTTTCCAGTTTCGGATCGAGGGCCCAGATGATTTCGCGGATCGCATGGACTGACTCCTGTGCAAGGTCAGTGATCCGATCGAGCAGGACTGCCCGTTGCCCTGTGTCCCCATCGCGCTGGATCGTCTCATCATGCACAATCCTTCCAAACATGGCAATGCTGTTGAGGTTTGAGGCAAGCTCATCGTGAAGATCGCTGGCAAGCCTCAGGCGGAGGCGTTCCATTTCCTGAATTTTTCGCACACGGTAGTTGTAGGCAATCATCACCAGACCAACAAGCGCAATGATCGCCGCACTTCTGAACCACCATGTCTCCCAGAAGGGAGGAAGGATCGTGAAGGAGATCATCGCGCCTTCGGTGTTCCACACACCGTCGGCATTGGCCCCACGGACCCGGAACCCGTACGACCCCGGAGACAGATTGGGATACAGGGCCGTCCGCGCATGATCAGCGGCGAGCCAATTCCTGTCGAGGCCCACCATCATATACTCGAAACGGTGTTTTTCCGGAGATCCAAAATCAAGGGCCGAGAATTCGAGCGAGACATGGTTTTCATCGAAAGGAAGCTCCAGATCCGGTACCATTGGACGCTCCTCGTTGAACACCTTGAGCGCTGTAATGGCAATCGGAGGAGGGTCACTCCCGTGACGCAAGTGGGCTGGATAGAAACGGACCAGACCATTTCCTGCACCGAACAACACCTCCCCATCATCGCTCGCACAGAACGCCAGCGGGCTAAAATCTTCGACCGGCAGACCATCAGACAATCCATAGTTTGTAAATCTGGCGAGACCGGATGAATCCTGGTGTGCGCGCGTTATACCGCTTCTGCTGCTTATCCATATCACCCCGTTCGTGTCTGTGACAACCCCCTTGAGAAAAACATCGGGCAGACCGTCGCCAGGAAAGTAGTTACGAAACCTCTTCCGTTCTGCATCCAACACACTCAGACCTCTCGCCGTTGCGACCCAGAGCTTGTTTTGTCGATCGCCTGCAATACCAAAGACTGCCCTGTGCGACAGGCTGTTCGGGTCACCTGCTGAAGGGAGAAACCTCGTAAATTCTCCGGAACGTCTGTTGAATGCATTGAGCCCCGACATTGTCCCGATCCAAAGGACACCGGCTCCGTCTTCATGAAGGGACATGACACTGTTATTGCTGATACTTGAGCTATCACTGTCCTTATGGAGATAACGGATCCAGGTCCCGGTTCCTGGATCGTACTTGTTCAGACCGCCGTCAGTACCAACCCACAAGGTCCCGGAGTGATCTTCATAAATGCTGAAGATGTTGTCGTTGCTCAAAGACCCGAAGTTGGTCTTCTCGTTCCTGAACTGTCTCATCCTGAGTGTCTCATCCATGGGGTTCAGGCGCGTTGCCCTGAACACGCCGGCCCCGTTAGTTCCCACCCAGAGGTTGCCATCCCGATCTTCCTCCAGGGCTCCGATCCCGGAGGCTGGGCTCCCATCCTTCAGACGAATGTTTTCAAGATAGTGTGTGCTCACACCCTTTGCGATGCGCGTCAATCCACCACTTGTTCCAACCCAGAGTATGCCGGACCGATCCTTGAGAAGGCTATGAACTGAAAGACCCGCGAGGTTTTTCTCCCTACCGGGAATGTTTGACACATGCCGGACCACCGAGGAGTGGCGCAGCACCTTGTTCAGTCCGCTTCCGGTTCCAATCCAGATCTCCCCCGTTCTGTCTTCAAAGATGCAGGTGGCGTAATCATCACTGAGGCTTGATGGATCGAAGTGATCCGTGGTGAATGCCTGGAAAGTTCCTGAGACCCGATCGAAGCGGCAGACGCCCCCACCCTGTGTCCCAACCCACGTCGTTCCGGACCGATCGAAAAGCAGTCCGCTGACCGAGTTTGATGAGATGGTTCCCGGACGGAGCGGATCATGCTTGTATCTACGGAATGTTCTTGTCTCCGGCTCGAATAGGTTGAGGCCGTCATGTTCAGTGCCAATCCAGACATTCCCTTCATCATCTTCCGCAATTGACTCAATTCTTCCGTCTCCAAGGCTTTTCCCGTTGTTCTTGTCGTGAAGAAACCGCTCCACCATTCCTGTCAGCGGATCGAGCCTGTTCAATCCGGCATCAAGCGTTCCGACCCACACAATTCCCTCCCTGTCAATGTTAAGGCTGAGCACAGTGTTGCTGCTGAGAGAACAAGGATCATCCGAAGAATGAACATGTCTTCTGAATTCTTCCGAGACAGGGTCCATCCGTATCAATCCTCTTCCTGCAATGCCGAGCCACAACCACCCGTCGCTGTCCTGAACAATCGCGTTGACATCCTCTTCGGCGAAGAATCGCTTAAATGCATTCCGATCCGCGTCAAAGCGACAGAGGCCACGAATTGTTCCTGCCCATACCGTTCCGGCGGAATCGACAAACACTTCCTGGACGTTGTCAACAATCAGGGATGTTGAATCGCCCGGAATATTCCTAAAAACTCTGAATCGCTCACCGTCGTAGCGGCTCAGGCCGTTTCGTGTCGCAATCCAGAGAAACCCGATTCTGTCCTGAGCAATGTCATTGATGGTCAGATCGGAAATTCCTGATGTGAGGGGAAAGCGTTCAAAGCGAATCTGAGAGGGTAAGGAAGACGTCTGTAGCGCCTTCAGGTATGGAGGAAAGAAGAGGGTAGAAACTAGGCACACAACTCTGCAGAGTTGCAACAAACCTCCGGGGTTGGTCGTCAGGGTTTGAAAGAATATCATTTCAGGGGGAGAACAAGGGAGGCAGACCCCGGTGTTTCTTACGGGACAGTTGCCCCTACGGCTTCACACCGGAGGATTGGTGGCCGGAACCCGGTTAACCATTAACGCGGTTCGTTGTTAACCGGATAGATATTAGTCATTAGATGTTTTTTCTCGCCACTAGTCCAACAGCCCTTCCTTCCTCAGCTGCGCAATCGTCGCTGCTGCCAGATCATCAACGAGATCCTTTACTGAATACGGCTGCGGCGTCCGGCTGATTCCCGACCAGAGAAGCTTTCCGTCTGCCGTTGAGAAAATCTTCGATTCGATAATGACGATTTGTTGAGAGACACTATATCCGGGCTCATACACCCTCGGCCAGTAGTACCCGTAATATCCATAGAAGCTGTATGATGGGTCAGTGATATACCGCCCTGAAACGTACTGCTCCTGCTCGTCGACGGCAACAATGCGAAGAACAATCGCCCCGTCGATTCCACGTTCGCTGACCTTTGCTTTGACTTGCTCAAGGTCTTTCAAATCTTCCTTCGTCAGGAACGAATAAGCGGGGATAGCCTCCGCATCCGTAATATTCTCGGCGAGCCTGGTCTCAGCAGATCGCTGAATGATATCCTCATTGGTAATAACGAGGGCGAGGACTTTCCTGAACTGAAGCTTTTTGGTGTCAGGATCCTTCCAGGTATCCGTGAACATCGTTGTGGTGGTTGCGCACGACGTGAGTCCCAATGCACCGGCGAGGATAAGGGAAGAAAGGAGCTTCATGGTAGTTTTTCTATCAGTAAGAGTGAGGTGATGTGCCGTTGCAATCTATGGAGAATAGGAAGAAGACTCAAGCTCTTGATCTGTCAGAGCAAAAAACTTGAAGCGGGAAGTCAATCGACGATTTGATAGCCGAAGGTTGGGTCAGGGGGTTGAACACCTACGGTGTTCCAATGAGTTTGGTGGCTGTTATGGTTCTAGAGACGTCCAACTCCTACGGAGTTGTTGTTGGGGTTGCTCAGCGAGTAACAACACAGGACGAAAAACCAACCTTGAGGCAGGTGGTGGTTGCTCATCTCATCGTGAAGCGTAAATCGTCAATTCACAATCGTGAATCGAGGTGCCTCCAACTTCATCTTCTCCGTCCTCCGCCTCCTGCCCGTGCGCCCATGCCTCCACCACGATTGGCATTCTGAAAACTGTTCGCTCTGCTGTTTCCCCGATCGCGCATCTGTTGCTGACGATCAAGATCTCTGTTGCCCTGCGCGGGGGACCAATCCTTTCCGTTGTTCTGGTTCCACTGCCCCTTATTATCCCTCTGGTAAACATTCCCCGATCGGTCGGTGATAACATTGTTCGCTGCCCCCGGTTGACCGGCTCCACCCCCGGCCCTCTGGGATGCTGAATTTCCCCGCTGCCTGGTTGTTACATCTCCCCGGTGGTTGTAGATGTTATTCGTGTTGTTGATGTTGACATTATTGTTGATGTGGACAGGTCTCCCGCCATAGTAGTGATGATGGTGAATGTGGTACGGTGGACGGTAAACCGGTGGCCCCCACCAACCGCCGGTGCTGAAACCAACATGGAACCATCCCGTGCTGTAGGAAACCCCCATGCTCCAGCCGGTCCATGGGTTGTAGTGCATGTTGAATCCCCACGTAACCGGGCGGGGATAGTAATATGCGCCGTACCATGGGGCGTAATAGTATCCGGTTCCGTACACAACGGTCGGCCCATACACGTAAGTGCCGACATATCCCGGTGTGTATCCCATGTACACATATGTGGGCGTCACGTCGTAGATGTAGACATATTTCGTGTTGTAGACCGGACTATCTGCCGGAACCTGTGCGATCTCATCCGGACGTGTAGTCGCAACCTCCCAGGGACCACGTGCTTCCTTTGAAACAAACCACACACCCTCTTCAACACAATAGTAGGAGTCGTCCGAGAGAATGACCGTGCTCTCCGTATTGATTGCATACGACATGGCTGTCCCTTCGATTTTCTCAAACTTTGGGTCACCGTCGTAGACGACTGTTGTGGTAGCCTTCTTCCTGTCGACTTTTGCGGTCTGTGGGATCTGCGCGTCGAGCACGGCATCCTGCGCTGCAGGAGTGCCCGCAACGCTGGCCAGGACCACATCCTTCTCGGATCCCTCAGGAATCCTGGCGAAGTCGGCCGGTAACTTGTCCGAGGCAACGAATGTCCATGGCCCCTGAAGTGTCCGGGCAGCATACCACCGGCCTGTAAGCAGCACATAGTAGTGCTGCTGTTCGATCTCCATAAAGATGTCATCAGTGGAATTGGTTACGTAGAGAAGTCCGGTTCCTTCGATAGGAGCGAGATTCGCGTCACCGTCGGACTGGATCAACTCGGCAGGTTCAGTGCTAATGATGACCTTCGGAACGCGAGGCTTTATCAGTGCCACCGAAGAATCCGCGCCGCTCTCCTTGATGGAAGTCTCAATTCTCCTCAGGTCCTGGGGCACCTCCTCTGTCTGCACCCACGGGCCGGGAATGCCCCCGGCTACGAACCAGTATTCGCCGCCGTAGAGAAAGAACGTGCTTGGATTGCTTCTCACGAGAAGAAAAGGAGTGTTGATCACACGCTCGACGCCCATTCTCTCATCATTCCTGATCAGCGGTTCCCCATCGATCGAAACAAGGATTGCGGTCTGCGGAGAATAAATAATGCGAGGCGGTGCCACACCAAGGTTGGAATCCTGAGACTGATTTCCTTCTTCAAGGGTTGTCAGGAGCTGGTCGAGTGAAAGATTGAGCTTCCACGTCGGTGCATCTGTTTCAATGAGAGTGTTCAGTGTGCGGATTTTCGCGGTATCGGTAACTCCGGGGAATTTTGTCTGTGTAATTTTCAGGCTTTCGAGGGTCACGCTCCGGTCGTCCCTGTCTACCTCAATGGTTGCTTCCGACCACATTGCGCCGAAGATCGGCTCTGTCTCTCCCTTGCGCGTAATGGAGATGGCGCCGCGGGAAGTGAGCTTGTTCCCGTTCAGCGATTCCGGCTGGGGCTGATAAATCGTAATCTTCCCCTCGGGCACTTCGATAATTTTCGGCCAGATCTCCTGGGCCAGTGAAAGGGACGGAATGGCGAAACAAATCAGAGCGAGGATGAAAATTCCCCCCTGAAAAATTGTTCTGGTAGTCATGACACCCCTTGCTTCCGTTGACCTCTTGATTGCACCGGGCCGCGCACGGCCGGATTACTGAATCAATCCTCTCGTGTGAGAGAAAGTTCCTTTGTTTTCCCCTCACGCCATATGACCATCTTGAAATCATCACCCTTCTTAAGGGCCATTGTTGCCTCACGGATCCTTCCCCGCGCATCGTTCTCTGTGGTCGGAATGCCATGCACTGAAAGGATGATATCTCCGCCGAGCAGTATCTCCTCACCGTCAATCTCTGCTTTCACGGAGCCGCCTATGAGCCCGAGACGATCGGCGGGAGAATTTGCTGCAACCTTGGTGACGAGAAATGCTGCCTCCTGCGGAACGTTGAGCAGGCGGACCGTACTCCCGGAAATCCTGACAGTCTCCATACCGCTCCAAAAGGTTCCTTTCTCGAACATAAGCTGCCTTGCAAGATTGGACGTAACTGCGAAGCCAAGACCTTCGAAGCCGCCGGATTTTGAGAGAATGTAGCTCACAATGCCGATCACTTCTCCCTGCATGTTGAACATCGGTCCTCCCGAGTTCCCCTGATTGATTGCCGCATCAGTCTGAAAAAGCTCCGCCTCGACGAATGCCGAATAGCTTTTCTTTGGCTGGTGTCGGGCACTGATCAGTCCGGAAGTCAGCGTGTAAGCAAGGCCATACGGGGCGCCGATGACGAAGACGCCATCTCCGACCTTCACGGAATCGGAATCAGCAAGCCGGGCGCTGGTCATTCCCTCAGGAACGGATTCCGCCTTGATGAGGGCGACATCAACGTCGGCATGAGAAGCAATGACCTGGGCAGGGACGACCGTTCCATCGCTATAGCGAACATTGATCTTGTCGGCTGTCTGCACAACGTGTGCCGCAGTCAGGATGTCTCCGTTCTCCGAGATCAGTACTCCGGAGCCAAGGCCGGTCTCCGTGACCACCTCGCCACGGTCCCGCGATTCCACGAGATTGCCCTGCTCAGCAGTGATCACAACGACGGATTGCTTCACAGAAGAGAACAGCGGGGCAAGTGACTGCGCGTCGGCACTGTGTGCCGGACGAACGACAAGAAGCAGCGAAGTAAAAACAAACGGCAATTTGAAACTCACAGGATTCTCCGATGTCTGTCAATGAAGAAATTCGATGAACTTCTCACCAGGGAAGGTCGAGTGAATATGCATTCTCAAAACCCGAGAAATCCGGTTTCAGCATTCTCACGACGACCCGAATGCTGTCGGGAAGGATCACACCAGAAAGATAATGAAACATCCGCTTTTCCGTTGCCTGCGGAAAAAGGTCCACCCAGAGCCTCTCCTCTCCCAGGAGCAAAGGTTGCTGGAGTCCGCCTCCGCCGCCGATGACGAGGAAGTCCTTCTCATGCTGGCGAAAGTGTTCAAAAGCATGACAATGTCCTGTAATGAAGAGTTTTCCCTTCGGACTGATAACATAACGCGGGACGAACCGTTGCTGAACGTCATCGGATGGATCAACGATGCGACTATTGGTGTATGGCGCGTGATGGCACGCTACAATGATACCCCTGACGAGACTATCCGCCTCAAGAGAGTTCATTGTTTCGAGGTACCACCGGTCCTGTGTCTCCAACATTTCCGTGGTCATGGCCCCAACGTTTGAATTGATGAGGACGAAGGCGAGCGGCCCGACCGTGACAGTGTATCCGACCGGTGAAGATATCGGATATCGCTTCTGAAAGTTTCGAAGGCCAGAATCCCGGAAGATCATGTACTCATGATTTCCAGGGACGGGAAAAAACGGGATGCCTTTTCGGGAAAGCGCTTCCGTGAATTCGTCAATCGGCTCCCAATGCGTCTGGTTAAATCCGAGCGCAACGATATCGCCGCAATGGAACACAGCCCCGGGGTCGCGGGACAGAAGATCGTCAAACACCATCGACCGGGCTCTATCATTCTGGTTCACATCGAGGATGAATGTCTCCGGCCACAGGGGGGCCTGTGTATCGCTGAGGAAAACAAACGTCGAATCGTTGGCCGGCTGAGTAACCTGTTTCGGGAGTGTTCCCGGATCCCCGAATGCATCGAAAAGATACAGGCTCAGTGAGAGGACGGTCCCCACACATACAATTGCTGCTGTAAGCAGGAAG
>DAIPLH010000394.1:0-3208 GCA_036769325.1 Bacteroidota bacterium | reverse complement strand
GCCAAACGCGAACCTGGATTGCCGCGTTTGTGCTTGTAGCGTTTCTCACGTTTATCCTTTTACGGAAAAAAGGGTTGATGAAGTTGGTAACTGTCTTCGGTCTGGCCCTTACGCTCCTCGTTGTTTTGGTGCAAACCAATTTTTTTGGAATCGTTGACGAAGAGGTAGTGGATATCGTACTTGCCAAGGCCTTTCGTTTTGGTGTGCGGGGGGGAGAGTACTCTTTCATTGATCTCTCACTTCTCATCCGGTTCAATGTTTGGTTTCATGGGATCAAATACTTCCTTTCAAGTCCTCTCACGGGAGTGGGTGTGGGAAATCTAAGATTTGACGACTACTTCACGGGGCATTTGGCTGCACCATCGGAATATTCAGGCTATGTGGATAATCAATACATCCAGGGTTTTGCAGAAATGGGGATCATAGGAGGTGTCGCATGGATTGTTTACGTTTTGAGAGGGATCAAAACAGGGCGCTCCGCTGCAATGACTACGAAGAATGAGCTCCTCTACCCCATAACAGTTGGTCTTTTTGGATCGGTTCTTATTCTTGCTGTTGGGAGTATCTTCTGGGTGATTACCCCGCATCATGAGTTGTTTGGCATTCTGGTTCTCGCTTTCGGACTTCTCTTCAACATTTCACGGATGCAGATCAATGAAGGCAGTACTCCTCGTCGCTAGCTTTTTCGCCCTCTTCGGAGGTTGCGTAACCAGCCAGGCGCAATCACCCTGGAAGCAGGATGAGTTCATCCTTGGGACATTCTGGGATCCTCCGTACCGGTTCAAGGAGAGAAACTTCGCAAAGGATTCAGCAAGCTTTCAACTAGCCCGGGCAGCATATTTCAACCTTCTTACAGGAACTCAGAACGAAGTGGGAATTGATCGGACATTCGAAGGTCAGAAATGGGCCCTGCGGGTTGCACATGCGGTGGGGATCTCCTATCTCATATCGGACGCCCGTTTCCATCCCGCTTTCAGGCTTCCTTTTGATGAGGAGACTGCGCGGCAGGTTGTGAATTCTTACACAACTCTCCCTCAGGATCTCAGATCGACGATGTATGGCTACAATCTTGGAGATGAACCTCATTTTCGTTCAAGCGATCTTGAAAACACGAGAAACTGGTACGACTTTTTGAGGAAGGCGGAGCCCTCAGAACTGGTTTATGTGAACCTGGTTGCCTCCTACGCCGCCGAGTATAACTGGGAAGGATTTACCGGAGGGAAAAAGGACAGGATTCTGGATGACGAGGAGAGAAACTCCTACGAGGAGTATCTTGGGAACTATCTTGATTCCCTTGATGCCATGGTCCCTTCCTTTGACCACTACCCGTTTATGAGCGATGGGTCAGTCCGTCGCGACTATTTTTATAACCTCGACATCCTGAAAAAGAAGGCGGGGTCCAAACCGTTCTGGGCACATCCGATGACGACAGGCCATCTCGATTACGTTGACCCAACGCCTGAACATCTCCGCTTTATGTATTTTTGCCCAATCGCATACGGGGCAAAGGGGTTAATAGCATTCAGCTATGCAGGGTTCCGGGTCAAGAATTTCAGGTCCGCATTGATTGATGCGGCAGGATCGCCAACGGAAAATTACGGGAACGTTAGGAGGCTGAATCTGTTTGTTGCGAGGGTGGTTGGGCCCGTTGTAATGAGGTCGACCCATGTAGAAGTATGGCACGCATCAGACTTCCCCGATCACCAGCTTCACATCGACTCATCGATCCGCGAATCTTCCGGCTTGATCCGGGATGCAGAAGGTCATCTTCTTATAGGATTGTTCCGGGACAGCGAGAACACATACCTTCTTGTTGTAAACAAGGACATTAACCCTGTGAACGGATCTTCGATCCTGCTGGCTGGAAAAATGTCGGATGTCCAGATCTCTCCTTCGGTTGTCGATTTTGATGAGACGACGCCGGCAACCTTTGCGGGCTTGGCTGTAACGTTCAACGCCGGAGACAACGCAACCCGTTTGATTCTGCCTGATCTGTCTGGCGGGGAGGGGAGACTCATCAAACTTTCCTTTCCCCCGTCTTCAGAATAGAGAGATCCGTGTCCTCCCGGCAAAAGGCGTCCATGGGACGCAACACTCTCCTCAATGGGCTCACGCAGCTTACGCTTATTCTGGTCTCATTTCTGAGCTACCCGATCATTGCGCGGGGGGTTTCGCCTGAGGGATTCGGCCTTCTGGCAATCATCTGGCTGGTTGTTGGTTACCTCGGCATTTTTGATCTTGGCCTTGGCTGGGCTGCAACGCGATCAATTGCACAGGCGTCAGCTGACGACGACCATTCCCTTATCAGAAGAATCGGATGGAATGCCCATATCTGTGGCTTGATCCTGGGAACCATTATCGCCCTCCTGCTCTTCCTCTTCCGTGAGATCCTCGTTTCGGACATACTGAACTTCCAAGCTAACCTCGTTCCTGATGCCCTCGCATCAATCTCATTGGTGACACTTGCGATTCCTTTCGCCGTCATCAACGGGATCAGTAGAGGAATCTTCCAGGGGCTTGACAGATTTGATGTCATGAACACCATTCAGATCGGAATGGCGGCCGTGCAGTGGATTGGATCCATCGTTCTTGTGACGATGGGATATGGTGTCCTTGAGATTACGATTCTGATTGTTGTCGCGAGAATCGTTTTCACGACAGCATCCTTGTATTGGCAAACTCGCCTTATTCCCCGACTCCTAAAGCCAGATCGTGTTTTTGATGTCCCGCTGATCATGAAGGTGTTATCTTTTGGCGGTTGGGTCACAATCTCGCGAGTGATATCGCCACTTTTTCTCTATTTTGATCGCCTCATGATTGGTGCCGTACTCTCTCTCCAGGCGGTCGGATTCTACGCAGTCCCGCAGGAGGCAATCAGCCGGCTACTTATTATCCCGATGTCGTTGACAATGGCGCTATTTCCGGTTTTCAGCAGCGCTCAGAAAACAGAAGGCATTGTTTCAACGTATCGACGATCGATGAGGTATCTTCTCGTGATCAATATTCCGTTGACTTTCGCTCTTGTAGTCTTCTCGCATGACATTCTCGATGTGTGGATGGGCCCGGAATTTTCTCTGGGCGGAGGAGATTCCTTCAGAGTCCTTTCAATTGGATTTTTCTTCAATTCCCTTGGGCAACTGCCAATGACCCTCCTTCTCTCAAGGGGCGGAGCTGCTCTGCCGGCAATGTTTCATTTGGTCGAATTTCC
>DAIPLH010000393.1:2691-3215 GCA_036769325.1 Bacteroidota bacterium | reverse complement strand
AACCAATCCTTCCAACGTGTGCCAGGGGAGCTCTGGCAAGGACATACTCCGGGATCGGCGGGATTCCGTGATCGCTGCTCAGGACCAGGAGTGTCTGATCGAGGCCGATCCATTGATCGATGAACCCGAAGAAGTCAGCCAGCAGCCTGTCGGTCCGCACAGTCATGTCGAGCACCTCGTGACTCTCCGGTCCGAAGGTGTGGCCGACGGCATCGTTCGCTGAAAGTCCGATGCACAGCATGTCGGTTGCCGGGCCTTTGCCAAGTGAGTCGACAATGATTGCCTGCTTCACAAAACTCAGCATTAGGTCATTGAAGAAGGGAGAATTCCATAGTGCGCTGATATAGTTTTCACTGATCCCTGGCTTTGCGTTGTCGGACAATCTATGTGGAAATGTTCGTCCAAATCCCGGGTCCCCTTCATAAGGCGCATCATCACGATCCATCTCCGCATATGCTTCCTCGGGAAGGGTGAGACTCCAGACACTATCGACGTAGGAAGTCACCATTCCGCTGTTGTTGAAC
>DAIPLH010000393.1:0-2681 GCA_036769325.1 Bacteroidota bacterium | reverse complement strand
ACCCAAGGCGGAAGCTCCTTCATGTAATATGTCGATGAAGCAAATGAGGAATCAACGAACCAATAAGCAGCGTTCGCGAGCATCCCCCCCATGAAAATCGCCGAGCGGTCCTTCTGTGAGATGGAGACGACACGGGACTGAAACCCCGAAGAGAGCCGCAGCGCGTCGCTGACGGTAGTTGCCCGGAGCTTTACCGGGGAACGGCCAAGACCTTTAGCACCCAGAATACTGACCGATGAATCCTCCGCGCAATTGACTATCCTGCCAGCGACCGGATCAAACCAGCTATTTCCGACGATGCCATGTCGGGCCGGACTGCATCCTGTTGCAATGGCCGCATGTCCCGGGCCGGTAAGGTTGAATGCATGAGTGTAACGGGCATTGGCAAACACCGCACCATCGTCAAGCAGGAGCCTGAACCCCCGATCCCCGAAATGCGATGAGAACCTCGTGAGGTAATAGTAAGGGAGCTGATCGATGCTGATGATGATGACCAATCGCGGCCTAACATCTGCATGTCCATTTCCGGTCTGGAACAACGCAAGGAACAGAAGAAATGAAAAACGGCGCATGGGGAGGTCCGATAGTGATGAGGTGAGGATATGTCGAATGATAGAGAAATGTTGGCGGAAATGGAAGGGGAGGTAGAACCGTTGGTAGTGTCTCATTTTGGATTCCCAAGAACTCACCCCTAGCGAGGCTCAAACCCGTCTCGAGACGAGGTCTCGGCCGGAGGTCGTACAATTTCCTGCGTTCTCAGCTCCATCACACGCTCCACCTCTGGGCCGCTCAGGCCATGCTCCTTCCGGAGTCTTGATCTGAGTTCGTCCGGGGAAAGCCCCGGCTCTTTTCTCCCAAATTCCCACATAAGCGGATTGAGTTCAATGTATTGCCGGATGAAGTAGTGTTCGACTTCATCGCGGATGACGCGGTCGTAGAAGCTGCGCTGCCAGCCTGGCCATCGAAGGGAAACTTTTCTGTGCGCTTCGCGCGTGACAGCAGCTTTGAATGATCGGATGATTGAGTGAAGTGAGTTTGGAGTAATATGCTGGAACTTTGTTTTTTGTCTTTGTCGGGGTTGAATATATTCAACCCCGACTGGATTGCTCTTGTTCTGAGTAATCAGATCTCTGATCTCCACAATCCCATGGACATGATCCGGCATGATCTGAAAGACTTCTACCTGCACAGTCGGAAAATGATCCGGAATCTCCTTCCAGACATTCTCAACTATCTTTCCGGTTTCCGACAGGATCATCCTTCCATTAACAACCCTTCCAAGTACTCGCATTCTGTCGTGAGTGCAGAGTGTAACAAAGTAAGCAGCCGGCTGGGAATAATCGAATACGTTGAGGCGGAGAGAATTGCGACGCCGTTTCATTGCCATTCTCCAATCTATAAATGGCCATCTTCGGCGGGACGTGGGGTGTGAAGATACGCGAGTCGGGAATCAGGAGCAAGAACCAGGGTCTCTGTCGAGGCCGTCCAAAAAGATGATTGGCGCATCAAATCGTTACTACTGGCTTCGACAAAAGTTATGTATCCAGGACGCCTACGTAAACCCAAATTTTTCGAGACGCGACATTATGGCCGGAAACAATTTCTCTTTGGACAGCCTCGGAACCTGAGTGAAACACTACTGAACCATTGGTTAGTACATTGCCTTTTCACAATTGGGGTCGAGGACTTGAGAAGTGACGCCGATGCGTAATCTAAGTTCTATTCGCGGGTATTCGCGGTTCAAGATTCTAGCTGACAAGCCCATTTCTGCCCATTGTCGATGAAAACATGTGCTTGAAACTGAAGCGGGTTTTCCGCATTTTGATACACAAGTTCTTCGGTGATTGGTCTTCGATAATGCTGCTGATCATTCCTGCAATGGAAATAAAGGGCGGACGCTGTGTGCAGATGGTGCGCGGCGTTGAGGGGTTCTCGTACTCGGATGACCCCGTTGAAACAGCACGCCTCTGGCGAAAGGAAAACGCAAAGTCTCTTCACGTCACAGACGTTGACGGGGCGATGGCCGGACATCTGGTCAATGTGGATGTCATCAAGGCGATGGTGGCAGCGGTTGATATCCCCATTGAGCTCGGCGGCGGCTTGCGGACTCTGGACGATGTCCAGGGGGCCTTTGATCTCGGAGTGTACCGCGTTGTCATCAGCACGATGATCATTGAGAACCCCGACGAGGCGGCCCGTGTTCTCGCAACGTTCGGACCGAGCAAGGTCGTTCTCGGCATCGATGCGATGGACGGTATCGTGGCAACTCACGGTTGGGTGGAATCCTCAGGATTGACCGCGCTGACGGTTGCCCTGAATGCCAGAGCGATGGGATTCAGGAGGATACACTACACCGATATCAGGGTGGATGGGACACTCAGGGGTGTCAATCTGAAGATCCTGCGCGAACTTGCAGAAAAAACCAACCTCCGTATCACCGCCTCAGGCGGAATTGGCGGTCTGGAGGATCTCTTTAAAGTACAGGAACTGGAAAAGCTCGGCGTTGATTCCGTGGTCATCGGCCGGGCTCTGTGTGAAAACAAATTCTCCTGCCAGCAAATCTGGAGGATGTGTGAAGCAGGCGGGTATCCCTATACGGCAAAGGTCTGAGAAATCAATGAGCAAAATCGCAATTCTTCTGGGAAGCAAATCCGACGAAAAAACCATGGATGGTTGCTGTG
>DAIPLH010000057.1:1119-11581 GCA_036769325.1 Bacteroidota bacterium | reverse complement strand
GTATGGTGAATTGGGGAACGAGCCGATAACAGTGCAGATCAAGGATGCCAGAATAGTCTCTGCAGAATGCTCCAACAAAGAACTGGAGAAGGAGTTCTGGGAGTATACACATACCGACAAGAACAGCGATCGCGTGGGAGAGTTTGCGATCGGCACCAATATCCATCTCAAGAAAGTCATCGGCCAGATTCTGCAGGACGAAAAAATCCCCGGCGTTCACATCGCGTTCGGGCATCCGTACGCAGAACACACCGGTGCGGATTGGCGTTCGTCGACCCACATCGACGTCGTCGGAACGCGTTTCGATATCTGGATTGACGAGCAGCAGATCATGAGCAGGGGTGAGTTCCTGATCTGAGGAGAGCAACGACCCTCACATCCCCGCCCGAACGACCGAAGGCGGGCTCAATACAGTTCGGTCGGTCGGGCCAAATCCCACATCTCACATCTGAAGTCTGTTTCCTCCCCCCATGATTACATCCCTCCGCGATCAGTATAACGCACGCTTCACCGAAGAACACTATCGCCGTTTGCTCAGCCGGATGGATGCCCTGTGCGGGGCACATGTACCGTTCAGGATTTCCGAGACTCCCGTGTTCTTTCCGAAATCCCTCATGGAGACCATGTCTCAATGGGGATCCGAAATTGTCCTCCAGGCAATCTCCAACGAAAGCGCTCTCCAGCAGGCCCGACAAGTCATTCCGGCACGTTTCAATGCGCCGCGTGAGAGCCCAGAGCCGTTGTTTGCCGCCGTTGATTTCGGCCTGACTACTGATGACAAAGGCGTTGTGATTCCTCGTTTGATAGAACTGCAGGGGTTTCCCACCATGTTTGTCTATCAAACAATACTGACACAGCAATACAAGGAGGTGTTTGACCTTCCGAAAGGGCTGACTTCATTCCTGAGCGGGATGACGTCTGAGGAATACCTCTCAGCTTTGAGGGGGAACATCCTTGGAGCACACGATCCGGAGAACGTCGTTCTGCTCGAATTGGATCCCCATGTGCAGAAGACCAGGGTGGATTTTATTCTTACAGAAAGACTCTGCGGAATCAAAACGGTGAACATACGCGACCTCGTGAAGCGAGGACGGGAGCTTTTCTATTCAGATGAGGAGAAACAGGTCAGGATCCTCAGGATCTATAACCGGGCAATTGCAGATGAGGTGATCCGATCTGGCGCAGAGCTTCCCTTTGCCTTCCATGACGATGTCGAGGTTGAATGGGCAGGTCATCCAAACTGGTACTTTCTGCTGAGCAAGTTCTCTATTCCGTTCCTGCGACATCAGGGAGTTCCCCGTTCAGTGTTCCTTTCGGAGGCTGAGATTCCGGATGATCTTCGAGGGTGGGTGTTGAAACCATTGTTCTCCTTTGCAGGAAGCGGAGTCAACATGGATCCCGTGAAGAGCGACATTGATCGCATTCCGGAAGGTGAACGGGCAAATTTTATTCTACAGGAGAAAGTCGACTACAACGGCGTGGTCCGCTCGCCGTATGGCATGACCAAGTGTGAGGTGCGCATCATGTACTTCTGGCTTGATGGAAAGCCGGTTGCAGTGAACAACCTCGTTCGTATGGGGAGGGGGAAGATGATGGGTGTGGACCACAACAAGGACATGCTCTGGGTAGGGAGCTCTGCAGGATTCTATGAGCCCTGAGGAGGTCGGGGGGAGGGGCACGGAATCCAGGGGAGGCTGGCGGCGCTGGATGGGTGCTGGCCTCGTGTTTCTCGGGATTGCTCTGGTTGCCGGCTTTGGATTTTATGTTGTTTCGGTTTTGACCGTTGTCGAAGAGCAAGGCGTTCGCATACGACTTCTTCAGGAGGAAATCGGGCGGAATCACCAGATCCTTCGTATCCTGTCCTCAGGTCAAACGATGCTGCTCCGGCTCAACAGTCCGGCAGGTGAAGACGGTTGGGAGGGAACATTGCTCTGGGAAAAGAAACAACGAAAAGCCCTGTTGCAGATCAGTGGTATCTCTCCTGCAGACACCGCATCTCTTTATCGCCTCTGGATTATCAGCAGAAGCGGTCCCTCCAGTATTGCCGGGTTCGGTGTGAAGCCAGACAGTTCCCTCTCACTCCTCATTGAGAATCTGCCCGAGCGGGAAGGGGAGAGTGGGGACATGGTTGCCGTCACAACAGATCCGGACGGAAAGGGGAAATTCAGGGCAGGAACGCTCGTGATGGCCGGGTCAATTCCATGGTAGCGATTTGAAAGAACAAATCAGATGACAATGAAAGCGAGAGAACTGATGGCGCAACAGGAACAGACAGTCGAAGCGGACACCCGCTACCATCTGATGCGGGATCGCTCTCTGGTCCCCGAACGCTTCAAATGGAGATTGCAGGACATCTATCCTTCATACGAGGAATGGAAAGTCCGAAGAGAGCGAATGGTTCAGGAGTTCGGAGAGATTACGGCGTATCGGGGCAGACTTGCATCGGGCGCCGGGATCTTGCGTGAATGTCTTGACCGGGTCAGCGAGCTGAACAAGGAATACGTTCGACTCTATTGTTATGCCAGCATGCACTCCGATCTCGACACCAGAGAAGCACGGTATACTTGGAGCAGGAAATGAGCCAGATCGGATCTGAGTTTTCTGCCGTCAGCTCCTTTATCAATCCGGAGATCATTGCATCGTTTACCCCATCGCTTCTCGAACAGTTCCTCAAGAATGAGCCGCAGTTGGAAATCTATCGTCACGAACTGCATGACCTCCTGCGCAGAAAGAGCCACACGCGAACTGAGGGAGAAGAACAAATCCTAGCAGAATCGGGTCTCATGTCGGACGGTCCGCACAGTGTCTACAGCATTTTCTCTGATGCAGATTTCCCGTTTCCGCATTTGATACTGTCAAACGGGAATTCAGTCAGACTCGACAAAGCCACCTATTCCCTTCAGAGAACTTCATCCAATCTTCAGGACCGCCGGAACACATTTGAGACTTTCTTTGGAAAGTTGAATGAATTCCGGAGAACGTTTGGCGCGCAGCTCTCGGCCCAGGTGAAGAAGGATGTTTTCTACATGAAAGCCCGCCGGTACAATTCATGCCTGGAGCGTGCACTGGATGACGGCAATATTCCGGTTGAAGTCTATCACTCACTGATCAGGAACGTCAACAACCATCTCCCCACATTCCACCGCTATCTCAGACTCCGCCAGCGAATGCTTGGGCTCGAGCAACTTCATTATCATGATCTCTATTGCCCGGTGGTACGGGAGATCGATCTTGAATATGGCTTCGATGAATCTGTTGAGCAGGTTCTGGCATCGCTCGCCCCCCTCGGCGGTGACTACGCAGCAGTGGCTTCGAAGGGCCTTACTGACCGATGGGTCGACGTGTTTCCAAACGAAGGGAAACGCTCGGGCGCATACTCGAACGGGGGCGTCTATGATGTCCATCCCTACATCCTCCTGAACTACAACGGCAAGTATGATGACATGAGTACGCTGACACACGAACTCGGTCACACCATGCACAGTTATCTGTCGAACAAGCATCAGCCGTTTCCGACATCCCACTATTCGATCTTTGTGGCAGAGGTTGCCTCAACGTTCAACGAAGCGCTGCTGATGGATCACATGATGAAGCATGCGAAGAACGACCAGGTACGGCTCTCCCTTCTGGGAAATCAACTGGATGCAATCAGGGGGACCGTTTTCCGCCAGACCCAGTTCTCGGAGTTCGAGCTCCTCATTCATCAGAAGGTCGAACAGGGTGAAGCATTGACCGGCGACGCGCTGAATGAGTGGTACCATGCGATGAACAAGAAGTACTACGGCCATGATCAGGGCGTGTGCATTGTGGATGATGTGATGAAGTGTGAGTGGACCTACATTCCTCACTTCTACTACAATTTCTATGTGTATCAATACGCCACATCCTTCACGGCTTCGGCATATCTCTCAGAGAAGATCATCGCGGGAGATGAAGAGGCGAAGAGGAAATACCTGGATCTCCTTTCTTCAGGAGGGTCAGATTACCCGGTTCAGTTGTTGAAGAAGGCGGGAGTTGACCTGACCACGGAAGAACCGTTTGAGATGACAATGCAGAAGATGAACAGGATCATGGATGAGATGGAGGAGCTTCTGTAGAGCGCTTACATCGCGGGCGTCGGCGGTCCTTTAAGGCAGTCTGTCAACACTGAAAAAACTGCTCGAAAGTTATCCTCCTGCGTATGCTTCATGGCGCGTGCTCTGGCGGCCACCCCCATTCGAGATCTCCTTTCTGTATCGTACAGGTCCCTCATTCGCGACAAGAGTCCCTTAAGATCAGCAGGTGAGTCGATGACGAAGCCCTCTCTTCCATCTTCAACCAACTCACTTGCCCCATTGCACCATGTCGTGACAACTGGCAACCCGCTCGCCATGGCTTCGAGAACCGTCAGGCTGCAGGGATCGTACCAGGTCGGAAGGACAAATACATCGGCTGCTGCATAGGCGTTTCTGATATCGCTCATAGCCGGGAGAAAAGAGACCGACTGACCGCATCCCAGCCGGTGAGCCAGCCTCCTTGCCGACCGTGGATTGGATCGGCCGACAACAACCGCCCGGATCGAAATACCCTCGCGTTGAAGCGCAGCTGTGGCCCTGAGTAATTCCGCGACTCCCTTTCTTGCAGGGTCGTTTGCGACGGTCAGAAAACAAATCTCCCTATCAGTGATCCCGAGACGATCACGTTCCTTTTTTCGATTATTCCTGGTGTACTCATCGGAAAACCATTCGCAATCCACCCCGTTACGGATTACGCGGATCCGGTCTCCGCGAATCCTGTAGCGCGAACGAAACTCCCTGGCAATCATGTCTGAAACGGCAATGATCGCCGGACCGGATTGATCATCTCCAACCTGCGTTTGTTCCCTGGTGATCGATCGGCGATAGACGGGATTGATCAGACTTGCGCCGCGAACCAGACCACGGATGACGTTGTTAGGGATACGGGATATTTCCTGTTCAAGATTCCCGCGGACCGTTCCCTTGTGAGGATGGAAAACATCCATCTCCTCCGCCTTGTCGGTTCCGATAAACAGATCTAACCTGGCCGACCGCACTGTGCGGCGAAGTCCATCCGCAGACATCGGACCATCGCGGTGAATCAGTGCTCCCGAAGGAAACGAGCCACCCTGTTGGGCAAAGAGATGGACCTCGTGACCCGACTTGATGAGCCACTGGGCGAAGCGGAGGGAACACGCTTCAGCGCCACCTCTTGATGGATCAAGGTGTTTCAGTTCTATGCCAATCCGCAACGGCGACTTCCATTAGTTGAATCCCGCACCAGGCTGAGAGAAGCGTATCAGTCCAGGGTGCGGGCACGAAGTGTTGTTCAACAATCTCCATCCCCCGCGCAACAATGCTCCGGCGCAGCGGTTCATCGTTGATGAGTTGTGTAACGGCGAAAACCCATTCGTCATCCGATCGCGCAGCAAGGCAGCCACCCTTCTCAGCTAGTTCCAGTTGAGTCCCCACGGGAGAGACCACGGATGGTATCCCTGAGGCGAGAAACTGGAGCGCCCTCAATCCGCATTTTCCTCTCGTCCATCTATTGTCTGCAAGCGGTGCCAGTCCCACATCGATTCCTGCGAGTGCCTGCGCTTCGGTCTCTGCCTTCCAGGGGATAGTCTCTAAGGCAATTCCCTCGATTCGGGGAATCCTGTCGCTGATGGTGACAAGCGAGAATCCTGGATTGAGTTTTGCGAGTTCCCGCAGAGGGTTACCCAAAGCCTCCAGATAGGGAAAGTTTGTATGCTGGCCGATCCATCCGGCCGAAAATCGGGCCGAAGGGAAAGGATCTGTACGCGGATTGTATGATCCCATCAAGAGTGTGGTGGGGACCTGATGGATCCTGCCATTCTTCGCAACGCGAAGAGCAAGTTCCGCCAGGTACCTGTTCCCTGCAGTAATGGCATCGCATTCCGTTACCACTTGCCTGAATCGAACAATCCGGTCGGGGAGAAGCCAGGGATGACCATGATACGAGTCTCTGTACATCACTGCGTCATCGAAGTCATACGCCAGCAACCTTGCATTTTTCCGGAGGAGGTTCCAATCGTTGCGCGAGAGCAACCGTCGCTGAACAACAACTGAGTCAAATTCCGTTGCCCGCTCAAGCAGGGCGCTTCGTTCATGCTCACCCCTGGGCCACGGTGTCGCAACGACATCCACTCCCTTCGCCCGAAGGAGCGGGAGATGAAGCGCTATGCGATAACGTGTTGCCGGATCCTGCTCTTCCTGTGTTATGGCAAGTAATCGGTGTTGTGGAATCATTGGCGGACCGGAGTACACCAGAGGTCAGTCCCGACGCCTTTTGGTCCGCACAGTTTGCCATTCTCTCCAAGGACCTCGAATACATAATCAGCAGAGAGTGAACGGTCCGAACCGTTACCCTGAGTCAACGGATTGGTTTCATAGAGAATCGATGGCTTGAATTTCCTGATCAGGTCCTCGGCGCCGGCAAGCACTCTGTATTCGTTTCCCTCCACATCAATCTTCATAAAACCGATCCGATCCCACTGAAACTCACGGTTCATGGAGTCCAGGGTTCGTGTTATCACACTGTGGGTAACGACTTGGCTGTGTTTCTCGTGCAGTCGCGTTCGCGTGAGGGAGGCGAGTGCGGAACCCCCGGGAACAAAGTGGAGGTCTCCGCGGCCATCCTCCGCGTCCACCGCGCTTTGGTAGAGCCGGATATTCGTTAGATGGTTGAGGGCGAAGGTTGCGGCTGCCCGCCGTGCCGTCTCGGGGTGAGGCTCGAAGGCATAAACGTTGGCAATCCCTCGAAGCTCCCGTGCAACTGATGCTGCAACAATCCCAAGGTTCGCTCCGACGTCTACAAATGACGAGGGATTGCTTCTCGCTGCTTGAATGAGGTGGGTAGTCACTGACTGGTTATAGCCCGGGACAACTGCCGATGCCACGGAATACGAATCCCTGAAATCTCCCAGAAAGAGAATCCCGTCGGGTGAAATCCCCACAAAGTATGGTCGTGGAGGTGATCGTCTGCTCATTCGTCTCAACACACCGTAGAGTTTGACAGGAAAGGCGCCGGTTCTCTCTGCTTCTTTTCTCAGAACGGCAAGCCGCCATGTGTTTGCTCCAACAAGTGGCCCCAACTCATCCAGAGCGGCCTTGAAGTCGGGATAACGCATTTCTCTGAAGTCATCCCAATCCGGATTGCGTTGACTTGTTCGGCTGAAGCTGGTTATCCGGTGCATCTCATGCTTCAATCCGGAAAGAACCGGCCTTCGGAATGTGCGAAGGGTTTTCGTGATATGGTAGGAGTAGGTTGAGCGGACGATTCCATGATCAGCGACCGTGTCTGGTCCCCGCAAGGCAATTGCTGTCTCCAACTGTTCCCTCATGGAATGACAGAGAGATCCTTGAACCGCGGCGAGATTATTCTGCTCTGCCGGATCGCTCTCAAGATCGTACAATTCCATGAATGGTTTGCCGTAGATGTCAGCTTCCCTTGCAACAATCAGCTTATGCCGGTTTGTACGATATGCCCACTTCGCCATCCAGGTGCTTTCGGCTGCAAGGACGTAGTTATACCCACCCGTTGCCTGACTGTCTCTAAGGCATGGAAGGAGCGAGTGCCCTTCATGAGACTTCAATGGCCTGCACCCGGCCAATTCGAGAACTGTCGGGGCTATGTCCGTCGTTTGTTGCATCGAACCGACTCTCAGTCCGGCGGGAATCTGACCTGCCCAGTTGAGAATCAAAGGGATCCGAATCGTGGAATCATACAGCCCATGCTGCTCGAAATAGATTCCATGCTCACCTAGCTCTTGTCCATGGTCCGCCATGATGATCAACACCGTCTCTTCGAGCATTCTCATGGTATGGAGCGACTCGACCAGCTGCGAAATCCCGTCGTCCACGGTCCGGATTAAAGCATCATACATCGATCTGATAAATTCGATATCCTCGATCTTCTCACCGGTAAACCTGGACTTGTCACCGAGGTATCGTAGTGTCCATTCGGTAATCAAATCGGGCTTGAGGGGCATCCTGTAGAATGCATCGAGGCTGCCACGATTTTCTAAAGTGGGATCACGATCATAGAACTGACTGAGATACCGCTCCGACGGAGCATAAGGAGTATGCGTGTCGTAGTAGTGGAGGGTCAGGAAGAAAGGCCGGGATCTCCGTTGCCGCCTGATCCACCCGACCGCAAGAGAGTTGTTCCTGAATGCATCTCCGCTATTCCCGAATATCTTCCGTGAATCCATGATTGTATCAAAACCCCTTGAGAACCAACGTTTCTCGAAGGATAGCGAGTCGATGGCTGCAGTCGCAAAACCATTTTTTCTCAGAGTCTCGGGAAGCCAGGGCGCCTTGCGGCTTAGGGCATGATGCCCGCTTTGCGCTATAATCCTGTGTGTGGACGGAAACTGTCCGGTCAGGATTGTGGTAACGGAAGGTTGTGTCGGAGTTACGGAAGTGAAGAAGCTCTCAAACATGGCACCGCCTTGTGCGAGCGAATCGATCATCGGCGATGTTGGCTTGCTGTACCCGTAGCAGCCAAGGTGATCGGCTCTGAGTCCGTCAACCAGAATGAGAATGATGTTCATTGTGAGAGATCGAATGGTTTACTGGAACTCTCTTCACGTGAAAACATCATGACAGCGAGTTGGATTGTGATGCGTTTCAGGTACTCCCCCAGACCCGGTCCAAACAGAGACATCGATGACTCGTACGCTCTTTCCGAATAATACGTATCGGGGACAACATAAAGATAGTTCCTTCCATTGAACCCGGTAATCCAGATCTTTCTCCCAGGCCCATTGATTTCCCTGTCGATCACTTCTGAAAGAACCCCGCTGAATTCAAAGGAGTGGCCGACAAAAAGATTCTTGCCGAGTTGAACACACCGGACAGATGCCTCCGGGGAGCCATCACCGAACAGACAGCCCGCAACAGGATGCTCCAGTACCCTTGAGAGGAACTGATATTGGTATTCGGGGAGGTAGACGGGTCCCGAGAATGCTCTCAAAACAGGGATGCTGTCAAAAGGAATCTCTGAGTGCCTTACCAGTGACAGAAGCCTGGTCGCCAGAGTTTGTCCATAGAGAGCAGCCCGATCCATGGTACCTCCGGATATCGTCTTGCCGTCATGCGAAGGTCCCGATTGCCCCGTTGCTCCTGCAAAGAATACAACCTCGGCATAGCCTGAATCTGTGAGTGTTCGCGTGAGAAAGCCCGGGTAATCCGCGGAGCAAACAAGGCTGTCCCTGGTTACCGTCGTTGCATGGGCGCCGAAAACGACAAGGGCGCAGGTCTCACCTGTTTCCTTTCTCGTCTCGAGAAGCAGGACGTCATCATCCACCGCCTCCGGTTTGCCTGTCCTGTTAAAAATGAGATCGGGGAAGTCGGTCTCAAATGAGCGCTGACGCGATGGCGCGAGAGATGAAACCGCTTTCTCGATGGCCCTGGCGGAATTGCTGACAAGGACATTCCGGAGATCATTCCGGTCGCCGCCCATAATCCAGCTGTCGACCGGCCCGTTTGAATATCCTCCGGGGCCGTTATGAGTATGAGTGGCGCCAAAATAGAGGAAAGTTCCTGGCAGCGCTTTCGCAACTACTGAAGTGATGCTGTCAGCAACGGATGGAACCCACGTGCAAATGTCAGCCGAGAGGAATACCACGGTGGATCCACCTGCTACAGAAAGGGCAAGGGCGCGGACATAGGCACTATCAGCAACAGCCGTTATACCCTTTCCATATCGGGCGCTATACCCATAAGTGGGCGCTCCTAACGGAGGTGTGATGTTGAAGCGTGACCAGCCTGCGAGTAGTGGGCCAGAATCCTGATGTGATTTGAGGAACGGTTCAGCCCTCTTGTTGAGCTCTCTTGCAGTCATTTCTGCGATTGAAGAGCCGAGAATCGGAGTGTGATCGGCCGATGTCGTGAGCACAAGAAATACTATGACCGGAAGCAATGCCAACGATCCGACTATCCAGAGCAGATTTCTCACCGGCCTGGTCATTTCAAGTGCCTGGCTCCAGCAGCGAATGGGCCCTCATGTACACTTCATCCACAGTAAGTTCAGTCATACACCGGTGATGGTGGAGTGGGCACACGCGCTTCTGGCATGGACTGCATTCCAGTTTTTGCTGCAAACGCACCTCACGCGCATAGTGCGTGTCGCTCCACAGCATGCTTGTTGGTCCGAACAGTGTTATGACCGGCAACCCGAAAGCCGCTCCGAAATGTCGGGGCCCGCTATCAGTGCTGATCAGCAGGTCGCTCCTCCGCACGCAGGCCTTGCTCAGTCCGATCGAAAGCTGATACGGGGCCAGACTGCTCACACGAGGGTGGCCGGCTGCACGAACCAACAGCTCTATTCGCTCTCGGTCATCGGGTCCGCACAGGAAGAGAACATGGGCATCCATCGTGTTGACGAGGCGGAC
Organism: Bacteroidota bacterium; assembly: GCA_036769325.1. Lineage (GTDB taxonomy): Bacteria > Bacteroidota > Ignavibacteria > UBA10030 > UBA6906 > DAIPLH01. The sequence goes on along the minus strand of DAIPLH010000057.1, from coordinate 1,167 downwards.
GGCGAGTCGTTGAAAATATTCATCAGGCCAGAGCTTCGCCGGTCCGAA
>DAIPLH010000057.1:0-1109 GCA_036769325.1 Bacteroidota bacterium | reverse complement strand
GCCAGGCCTTCATCTTCCGGGCCGGTGCGAAGTTCGAGCGCTGGTGATTCGACATCACATCCAGCGGCATACGCAAGATCGAGATACTGATCCACCGCTGAGAAAGGAAGAAAGCGCCAGTTCGATTTTGGAGCATGTAGCCGGGAAGTGAGAAGTAGAGACCGACCGTCCCTGGCGAAGCCTATCCTTTCACGTGCCCCTCCCAACCACGCAAGCAGTGCAGTTCCAAGCGAATTGGGGAACAAGATGCAGAGATCGAACCGGAACTTTCGCATTCTGAAACAAAGTTCTGTTCTGGACATGGCATCTGAGGTCTGACCGTCATAGACCCACAATTCGTCGAACCACCCTGAGCCGGCAAAAACCGGCGCGATGTGTGGCCTCATGATGCCTATGATCTTTCCTGCCCCATGCTTTCTTCTGATTGCACGCAAGGCCGGTGTTGCCATAACTGCGTCACCGATCCAATTTGGTGCGAAGATTGCAATTGTCATGCCGGTTTGCCCGCAAACAGTAATCTCTCTCGTACAACATCGCGCACATCATCAACGCTGATAGCCTGAATACACGGAATTCCTCGAACACACCTGCGCCGGTAGGGGCAGTCACATTGCCGGAACTGCGAGATGGTCCGGTCATCCGCCAGCCATGGTCCGTTTCTCAACGGATTGGTAGGACCATAGAGACCAACGATGGGTGTCCCGACGGCGGCGGCAAGATGAAGGGGTCCGGTATCTCCGCCGACAACAAGGGCTGCACCACGAAGGAAATCGGCCAATCCGGCAAGAGGCATTTTTGCGATCGCCACAGCTGCCCCATCTGAGGCGGCGACCACCTGTTCCGCAAGTTCGGCTTCCTGAGGGTTGCCATGGATAACCAGGGACCCAAGTTCAAAGTCCTGCTTGATCATGGCCGCTATGCGACCAAAGAATTCAGCCGGCCACTGCTTGTGTTGCCATGAAGCACCGGGAACGAGGACAACGTACCGACTCTCACCGGCAGCTTTCAGGGCGTTTGTTAGCCCGGGAACTCTTATCGGGAAATCCGGAACAGTGGATGCGGGGACAAGGGAGCGAATGAGGGAGAGGTTCTTGAAGACAACGTGTCCG
>DAIPLH010000392.1:0-3250 GCA_036769325.1 Bacteroidota bacterium | reverse complement strand
GGCTCGGAGTTCGCGCTCCTTCCGCAAGATTGTCTGCGGCTGCTGTCAGAACCATGAATGTGTTTTGTCCGATGACAGGGAAATCGCCTTTCAGGACATTTTGATTGTAGGGGTCGTACCAGCGTCCCTCAACATTCAGTTCATAAGGAGGTGGAGTGATATCGCGCCATCGATCAGGGAGAGGTTGGAAGTGTTCCACTGAATCACCGACTCCTGAGGCAGCAGACGCTGCGGTGGTATCCTGCGATGTGCCTGTCTGGTGGCAGAGCATGACGGCAAGCACGAGAACCGGGAGTCGGGCACCAGCCGGCTTCACGGGAGCTCCGGATTTCTCGGGAACTTCACAAATGGAAGCCTGATGCCATCGTAGAAGATCTGGTCGCACCTGATCGCAGTGGGGGCATCGAAGCCTGTAGATCCCGAAAAGGCTATCAGGTCATCCTGGTCAACCCCATCTCCGCTGATACCAATTGCCCCGGCCAGTATTCCATTCTTATAAAGAGGAATTCCTCCTGGAAATATTGTTATTCCGTTCCCAAACGGAGGAAGCCCGGTATCACCAGAAAGACGTCGTTGATATGCGAATTCAGGTCCTTCCCAGAGCGGTCCCGGCACCAATGGATTGCCGAGTGAATCCATATCAATTCCTGGCGGATAGAAGTCCTGCGCGAGGAATCCCACTGCGCGGGTTGTCACCGCAAGTTGTGCCGAAACTGGTTGGCCCAGAATCATTCGGAGCCTTTGACCGAAATCGATATTCCCCGGGTCGGAAAAAGCGAGTGCGGTCCTCGCCTTCTGCGCAGAGACATCGAAACTGAACAGTGTGGCATCGGGAGTTCTCCATATTCCCAGCACTGATCCGTCCACATCGACAACGGAAATGAATACCTGAGCGGGAGTGCCGATCGGACGCCGGATAGCCGCCCGGGTCCTTGCTGCCTGGTCTGCGGCCTGGTCGATAATCTGTTGAACATCTGCAACGGTTAGCAGTGAACCGCCGACAATCGGAAAATCGAATCCTCCACCGAGCATTACGACACCCTCAGTGGGAAACGACGGGGCGGGAAATGGAGGGGCGATTGGAACAAGGAATGTGCCCGTGAGGGGAACCGGCGTTGCTCTGGCGGGAGTTGATGTATTAGTAAAGAGAAACCGGATACCATCGATGAAGATATTATCTCCTTCCCTGTCCGCCGGCACCGAGTAATCGATGGAAGCCCCAAGTGCAATCGCTTCATCCGTGGATACACCAGAGCACGAGTTCAGGTTGAATTCAGTGTTGCCACCGCTGACGCCAACACCTCCTACAAGACATTCTCCTTTGAACAAGGGAACGCCCCCCGGCATACCGGAGAGAGGGCCGGGATTGGGTTGGATGTCACCGCCAGGAAGACTTGAGAAGGGCACACCGTAGAGTGGACCGCCGGGTGTATTTGCAACATCCGGAGGGAAATGAGGCCTTGTGATGTAGCAAGCCGTCAGAGTTGTAAATGCATGCTGGTTGCTGCTGAGATATGCCGCGGTCCGTGCTTTACCAATGGATTCATCAGCCGTGCCCGTTGAGCCAACCATCTCAAAGAGACCAAGGATGTTTCCTTCGCGATCGACGACGGCAAGAGTTACATTCTGTGAGAGGGCAGTTGCCTGAGAGGCGCCTTCGGCAATAATGGATGCAACATTGGATGAGTCGAGTAGTTCAGAGCAGGTGGGTGGTGACGCCGCCTGAAAATCGGGCGACATTTCACACGACAGCAGAAGGGCCAGGAAGAACCCGGCAAGAACAATTAGCACCGGAGTATATCGCTGCCCGGGGCCGTTGCGACGCAAACAGCCCTGAATGACGTCTGTCAACCCTCGAGATGCGATGACCTTTACCCTGAGGATCGGTTGAGGTTAGCCGGCAGCAGGAAACCCATTCACGGTGATTTTAGACAATGCGGGGGATAAAGTCAAGACACCGCGGCGTGATCAAGAATGTCTGAGAACCCACGTCGTACCTCGGAAAAGCAGAATCATGCCGAGCAGGCGGAAATTCATTGCCTCCAATCGATACTGAACGAATCATTCAGGCGAATCTATTTTCGAATGCCGTTTCTCCACAGCTCCGATACAACCTGTCCCTTCTTGAGGTCATCAACGACGAGGATCAACTGGTTCTGGTGGTCGCTGTAGATGACCTCGATGTTTACACCCGCCTGCTCCATCATCCGGGCAATTTTCCCGAGTTGCCCGGGTTCATCCTGTCTGAGCCGCTGAACAAGGACTTCCCGAACGGCATCCACATGGATTCCTTTCTGTTCGAGTACACTTTTTGCTTTCAAGCCGTCCTCAAAGAGGAAGTGGGCAACCCCTCTTCCACCCACTACAAATCCTCCGCCCCCTTCAACACTGACCCCCGCTGCTCCGAGGGCTTCACCCATTTCCGCCAGCGATCCTGGTTTGTTCTCCAGATGAATGGCAACATCAAACATCGGTATCTCCCCTTCCTGTGTGTGTTGAAACTATCTGAATTTGGGTCTTAACAGACCTGGCTATATAGCAGTTCTCATGTGCAAGGTGGTGAAGCTTGTCAAGCTCCACCGGCGTCGGAGTCTTCTCACCACCAAACCGGATCCGTGGTCGCAGCACAACAGAAGTCATCGCAATGACGCCCTGTTCGTTCTTGTCCATTGTTCCCTCGGCGTTGTCTTCGTAGGCCTCAACCATGAACCTTGTTTTGGCTGCCAGAGAGAGAAACCACAACATGTGGCAACTCGAAATGGATGCCACAAATGCCTCTTCGGGGTCAACCGCGTTTTCGGCAGACAGCGGCAGAGGTACTACGTGTGGAGATGACGACGCTGCAACTTCGATTCCGCCGTCGAAGATCCACCTGTGTCTTCTGCTGTATTTGTTATCTGTGAAACGTTCAGTCGATTGTTTCTCCCAGATGATCTTAGCCTTGTGTGTCATAGTGCCTCCTGAGCTTCGTTCTGCCTTCCGGAGAAGAAGGCATCCCTCAATGTGAACCCGACACGTACAAATATGAAAAACCAGGTTTTAGTCAAGGGGTGAAGTGTCGCAGTTTGGTTTTCCGATGAACTCAATCCCAATTTTGCCCGCGGAAATGTTGTGGAAGATTGGACATCAATTATTGGGCAATCGCTAAAGGATTTCGGAGAGGCGAATCGTTAGAGGAGCGCTGCAGCAATGCGGCTAGTGCCGATCCAACAAAATGATTAGACTTGACATGACCGTAAGTGTATGTTGG
>DAIPLH010000056.1:0-11627 GCA_036769325.1 Bacteroidota bacterium | reverse complement strand
TCGCGCAGGAAAATGTGAAGCGAATGCTCGCTTATTCAAGTATTGCCCATGCCGGGTATATTCTTACCGGAATTATTGCGGGCAATCCTCAGGGGTCGTCGGGGGTGATGTTCTATCTCCTCGCCTATACTGCCATGAATATCGGAGCGTTCGGTGTTGTTGGGATGCTGGAGAAGGAAGGGGAGGGGACTGAGTTTGAAAAGTTTGCAGGACTGGGATCGGGCAAACCGCTCCTTTCAGGTCTCCTGGCCCTGTTCCTTTTTTCACTGACCGGAATTCCTCCCTTTGCCGGGTTCTTTGCAAAGTACTCGGTCTTCTCCGGAGCCGTTGCCGGTGGATATACATGGCTCGCCATCGTTGGTGTGCTCGCGAGCCTTATTTCCGTGTACTACTATCTTCGACTTGTTGTCATCATGTATTTCAGGCCGCAAGGTCAGCCAGTTGCGGTCTCCGGTTCCGCATTGAGTTATTCCGCACTGGTTGTCAGCGCTATCATGATCCTCCTTCTTGGGTTATTCCCCTCTCCGGTTTTCGATGTGACCTTCCGGTTTTTCTGACCGTCATGCAGATCATCGCCACAGCGGAACAGATGCAAAAGGTCGACAGGATCGCAATACGCAACTATGGTATTCCTGGCCTGGTCCTGATGGAAAACGCAGGCCGTGCGTTTGTTGATCAACTCCAGCTCAGCGTTGGATCACTGGAGAACCTCACCATCGTCATCCTGTGCGGGAAGGGAAACAATGGTGGCGATGGCTTTGTCATTGCCAGGCACGCGGTGAACCGGGGAGCCAGGGTATTTGTCTACCTCCTTGGGAGCGAGAAGGATGTACGTGGCGACGCACGAACAAATCTCAAAGCGGTACTCAGACTGGCGGCCGATCAACAACCCTCAATTCATTTCGAACGAATCTCCTCTCTCCGGTCGCTTTCCAGGCATCGAAAACCGGACATCGTTGTTGACGCAATCCTTGGAACCGGTTTTCTCGGACCTGTGAAAGGACTCTACCGGAAAGCGATCGAATGGATCAATGGTTCGGGAGCACGGGTCGTTTCCGTCGATATTCCCTCCGGCGTCGACGCCACGAATGGATCTGTCGGATCACTGGCTGTCAGCGCCGACGCGACGGTCACCATGGGTCTCGGAAAGATAGGGCTCTATGTGGCCCAGGGAAGGGAACAGGCCGGTGAAGTTTCAGTAGCCGACATTGGCGTTCCTTCAGGCGTCATGAAGCCGGCGGGCGATCAGGTCTTTAGGGTTGAAATACGTGATGTCGCTGAGAGCATTCCGGATCGTCCTCTTCAATCCCACAAATATACGGTAGGAAAGATCTTTGTCCTTGCCGGCTCACGGAATTACACAGGGGCTCCTTTTCTTTGCGCACAGGCGGCGCTCCGAACAGGGGCAGGAGCAGTTGTCCTTGGGGTTCCGAAAAGCATTCACCTACTTCTCGCACGGAAGCTGACGGAGGTGATGGTTCATTCCCTGGATGAGAATCCGGACGGCTCGGTTTCCCCTGAATGCCTGGAGACAGTGCTCGGTCAATGTGCGTGGTCCGATGTTGTGATTGTTGGTCCGGGTCTTTCGAAGAACCAGAAGACTACTGCACTTCTCAGCACTCTCATTCCGCGGATTGAAAAGCCCCTCGTGCTTGACGCAGATGGCCTATTGCCACTTGCGAAATCCCCAACTCTTGTTCGCAAAAGGGATTTTCCCACAATTCTTACTCCGCATGCGGGCGAACTGAGCAGGATGTTTGCGAAGGACGCCGCATGGATTGAGAAGGAGAGGGTTTCTGCATCCCGAAAGGCCGCTGCCCATTTCGCCTGTACAGTTGTTCTCAAGGGGTCGCCAACCGCAACGGCCCTTCCGGGAGGCGAGGTGTATCTCAACACGACCGGGAATCCGGGAATGGCAACCGCCGGTTCCGGGGATGTTCTGAGTGGCATTATCGGTGGTCTTCTCGGTCAGGGAGTTCTCTCATCATCCGCCGGCTATGCAGGGGCCTTCCTTCATGGTCTCGCGGGGGATCTCGCAGAACACAGGTTCGGTCAGAGAGGAATGCTGGCACTGGACATATGCGAGCAAATCCCGGAAGCATTGAAGCGGATCAACGGTTAAGGGCATTTCGTTCTTGCTATCACCCTCCTCCAGGCTACACCTGCCAGCCCTTATCTGGTGCGTACTGATCTTCATCAGTTCTTCTATTCCCTCAAACCATCTCCCATCGGTAGGAATTCTTGGATTCGACAAACTGGTCCATTTTGGAATCTATCTCGTTCTCTGTTTTCTGATTCATCGTTCATTCCGAAACCAATCAACATTCCTTCTGATCAGTCAAAACAGTCTGGTCGCAAGCATCCTCGCGTCCATCCTGTACGGGGCGACGGATGAGTTCCATCAGCTCTTCGTTCCTGGCAGAAGCGCCTCAGTCTATGATCTCTTCGCAAACGCCCTTGGAGGGCTTTCTTACTCCCTTTATTGGAAAATGTGGATGAAGCGCCGGAGCAACGGGGGTTAGGGCTTCTGGAAACCGGTTCTGTCCACGGACCTCTGTTTGTTTTTCCTCATCGAATTGGGTAATTTTATCGATGATAAAGTTTACTCTGGCCGGGATTGATGGGGATGCAAGGGCAGGTGTGTTGACGACCTTCCATGGGGAGGTTGAGACCCCTGTGTTCATGCCCGTAGGGACCCAGGGAACGGTGAAGGCAATTTCCCCCAGGAGGCTGGATGAGGTTGGGACGGCGATGATGTTGTGCAACGCCTACCATCTTTACCTTCGTCCGGGAACGGAAATCATCGGGAAAGCAGGGGGTCTTCACCGGTTTGCCGGCTGGGAGAAACCTATTCTGACTGACAGCGGCGGGTTCCAGGTGTTTAGTCTGTCGGCTCTCAGAACGTTGTCGGATGATGGGGTTCGTTTCCGGTCTCATCTTGATGGATTCTTGCACGTTTTTACCCCCGAGAAAGTAGTCGATGTACAGCGATCCCTGGGACCGGATATCATGATGGTTCTGGACGAGTGTCCGGCGTATCCATGCAATCAGTCGGCCGCGGTTGAGTCGCATGAGCGTACTCTTGCATGGGCGGTACGAGGGCGCGAACGATTTCTTGGAACAGAGCCGATGCATGGCTATTCGCAAATGCAATTCGGGATTGTGCAGGGGAGTGTCTTTCCTGACATCCGGAGAGAGTCGGCCGGGAGGTTGTCAGAAATGGATTTTGAGGGTTATGCGATCGGCGGCCTCTCGGTTGGCGAACCGGCATACCTGATGTATGAAATGACTTCTGTTTCCACTCTGTCTCTGCCAACCGAAAAGCCGAGGTATCTGATGGGCGTTGGGACCCCGGAGAATATTCTTGAGGCGATCGGGAGGGGAGTAGATATGTTTGATTGTGTCCTTCCAACCAGGAACGGACGAAACTCAACCGTTTTCACCCGGACAGGGAAGATGCACCTGCGCGGGGCATCGTATGCAGATGATTTCTCCCCGATCGACGGCGAGTGTACATGTTACACATGCCGGAACTTTACACGTGCCTATCTCCGGCATCTGGCAAAGTCCAACGAGGTTCTCGGTCTGGAACTCCTGTCGCTTCACAATCTCCATTTTTATCACTGGCTGGTTCGTGAAGCCAGGAAAGCAATTCTCGGAGGGACATATCAGGAGTGGATGGATCTTCGCATTGCAGAGTTGGGTAGTGTCATGGTTTCGGCCGGGTAGTATGGCAATGTCATTTTCTTTAACTTCGTTCACATTCATCAGGAGGAGTTCTTGAATTTCCAGAGTGTTCTTGCAATGGCCCCGCCGCCCGATGGAGGAGGGGGTGGCGGTATCATGAGTACGGTGCTGATGTTTGCATTCATCATCGGTATCTTCTACTTTCTGATTCTCCGCCCACAACAGAAGAAACAAAAGGAACGCCAGCAAATGCTGTCAGCCGTGCACAAGGGGGATAAGATCGTAACGGCCGGTGGAATGCACGGTGTCATCGCGGGACTTGACGAGAAGACGGTTCTCGTTCAGGTGGCCGACAACATCAAACTGAAATTCGACCGCGGGTCCATTGCTTCTGTTATTAAAGAGGCAGATGCGGTCACCAGTAGCAGCAAGGAATAGCATATCAACGAGGTTTCCATGAGGAAGACAACGGACGCATCAGGCAGGGTTGAGTTCAACACGATTGATGAGGCGATAGCAGATTTCAGGAAGGGGAGGATCGTCATCGTTGTGGACGATGAGGATCGTGAGAACGAGGGCGATTTTATCTGTGCGGCTGAGTTCGTCACTGCAGATGTGATCAACTTCTTTGCGAAGCATGGGAGAGGGATCATCTGCGCTCCGATTCTTGCGTCCCGGGCGGAAGAGCTCGGCCTTGACCTCATGGTTGACAGCAACACATCGCTGCACGAGACTCCGTTCACCGTTACGGTGGACTATATCCATGGAACGACCACCGGTATCTCTGCGGCCGACAGGGCAGCAACGATCAAAGCTCTGATGGACCCCGCAACGAAGCCGTCCGATCTTGCGCGTCCCGGGCACATCTTTCCTCTCCGGGCACTGGAGGGGGGCGTGTTGCGACGGGCAGGACATACCGAAGCTGTCGTTGATCTCTGCACCCTTGCGGGTCTCTATCCTGCCGGAACCCTTTGTGAAATCATGAATGATGATGGAACAATGGCCCGCGTACCTGACCTTCAGAGGATTGCGGAGCGGTTCAAGTTGAAAATCGTGACCGTCCGCCATCTGATCGAGTACCGGATGGTTCGTGAGAAGCTGGTGCATCGAGTTGTTACGACGAACCTGCCCACAGTCTTCGGTGATTTCAGTCTTCATCTCTACCGGAGCGAAACAGATAACAAGGAACACATGGCGCTGGTGAAGGGAACTTTTCAGCCCGATGTCCCGGCGCTGGTCAGGGTTCACTCGGAGTGCATCACGGGAGATTTGTTCGGGTCATTGCGATGTGACTGCCACGATCAGCTCTTCGCTGCGCTCAAGATGGTTGAGATGGCAGGGTCAGGCGTCGTGGTGTATATGAGACAGGAGGGAAGGGGAATCGGCCTTGCCAACAAGTTGCGGGCGTACAAGCTGCAGGATGATGGGCTCGATACAGTCGAAGCAAATGAGAAACTTGGCTTCCGACCGGACCTCCGGGACTATGGAATCGGGGCGCAGATCCTGAGGGATCTGGGAGTCGGAAAGATCCGCCTCCTGACAAACAACCCGAAAAAGGTTGTTGGATTGCATGGGTATGGTCTTGATATTGTCGAGCGTGTTGCCCTCGAAATGGATCCGAACCAGCTCAACGAGAAGTACCTGCGGACAAAGAGAGACAAGCTCGGTCATCTCATCCTGGTTGACCCCAAGAAAAGAGCTGAGCAGTGAGTCCCGGTAGTGCATTAGTCTGACTTGCTTTTCTGGTTTGAGTTTTCTTAATTCTTGGAGTTAGTAGCCACCGTTCGCCGATGCGAATGATGGCTATTCTTTTTGTCAGAACGAGACGGAGACATCAGATAATGCAGGGCGGTAAAGGAGAGACGGTTTATCTCACACGTGAGAGACTCATTCAGCTCGAACAGGAGCTGCATGAAATGAAAACAAGGGGACGGCGTGATATGGCCCAAAAGATTGCAGAGGCGCGCGGACACGGGGATCTCTCTGAGAATGCAGAATACGACGCCGCAAAGGAGGAGCAGGAACACTTCGAAATGCGTATCGGAAAACTGGAGCTGACACTGGCCCGGGCCAATATCATCGATGCACGGGACCTCCCGAACGACAAGATCTATATCCTGAGCCGGGTCCGATTGCTCGATTTGAAGACAAATGATGAGTGCGAGTATCTCCTTGTTTCTCCGGAGGAAGCTGACTTTGAAAACGACAAGATTTCAGTCACGTCCCCCATTGGAAAATCCCTTCTTGGCAAGGAAAAAGGGGAGAGCGTGGAAATAAAGGTCCCTGCAGGACTCCTGAAGTACAAGATATTGGATGTGAACAGATAGGCAGGAAGCCCCTTCAGTTTCTCCCACCGAAACCGTTACAAAACCGTCTTGACTTTCACTTTCCCTTCGGTTATATTTTTGCGGATCGCATTGGACTGAAAAGCAACCCGTTTTGGCCGAGGAAGGTCGGGCTTTGCTTGCGTTCGAGAATGTGAATGCATATATTTTCGAACCCAATGCGGGAATAGCTCAGTTGGTAGAGCGCAACCTTGCCAAGGTTGATGTCGCGGGTTCGAATCCCGTTTCCCGCTCTGTCCCGCTTATGCGGGACAAAAAAGGGCATTCGGTAATCGCGCCGGAGGTCCTTTACAAAACACTTCCTCTTTTAAGTGGCCCCGCCGCCCCCAATCCCACCAGGTGGCGGGGTTATTTTTTTTCGGCCACGGGAAAGAAAGAAGAGGCTGTACTGTGCGCCAAGTGTGGTGATGTAGCTGGCGCCGTACCCAAGTGGTAAGGGAGAGGTCTGCAAAACCTTTATGCGGCGGTTCGAATCCGCCCGGCGCCTCGAGAGTCTTTGGCAAGCCCATCGCATCAACCGCAGGCACATGCCGGGGTGGCGAAACTGGCAGACGCACAGGACTTAAAATCCTGAGGGCCGAAAGGTCCATGTGGGTTCAAGTCCCACCCTCGGCACGAGTTCAGGTGTTTTTCGATTTCTTGCTGACAAGGGAGTGTCCAGCATCAGTTCCAGGAAGCGGGCGGTTAGCTCAGTTGGTTAGAGCGCTACCTTGACATGGTAGAGGTCGCAGGTTCGACTCCTGTATCGCCCACGAAGGAGTTTGACAACAATCGGAGCCTACTCCGATTTTTTTTTAGGAGTTGTAGCAAGAGCAATGATCAAGATAACATTTCCTGACGGCACTGTGCGCGAGTTTCCGGCTGGTACCACCGGACGCGAGATTGCCGAGAGTCTGAGCAAGGGGCTTGCGCGCGAGGCATTGTCTGTTTCTGTCAACGGAAAGACCTGGGACCTTTCACGCCCGATACAGTCTGACGCTTCGGTTGTTTTCCTTAAGTGGGCGGATGATGAGGGGAAGCGCACCTTCTGGCACAGCTCCGCGCACCTCATGGCGGAGGCAATCGAATCACTCTTCCCGGGAACAAAGTTTGGCATCGGGCCTCCTGTCGAGAATGGCTTCTACTATGATATCGACATGGGTGATCACTCGCTCGGCGGCGAGGATCTTGCCGCTATTGAAACAAAAATGCTCTCACTTGCAAGGCGTGACGTTCCGTTTGAGCGTGAGGTCGTTTCGTGGGAAAAAGCAGTCCAGTATTTTCGCGCGAAGGGAGACCAATACAAACTTGAGTTGCTGCAGGACCTGAAGGACAAGGAGATCACATTTTATCGCCAGGGTGATTTCACTGATCTGTGCTTCGGACCGCATGTACCGGCAACAGGACGAATCAAGGCCATAAAATTGTTGAATGTGGCCGGTGCATACTGGCGAGGCAATGAACAGAACAAGATGCTACAGCGGGTGTATGGAGTCACATTCCCGTCAAAAAAGGAGCTTGATGAGCATTTGTTTCGCCTTGAAGAGGCGAAGCGGCGTGATCACCGGAAACTCGGGGCTGAGCTGGACCTGTTTTTTCTGACTCCGCGTGTGGGTGCGGGACTTCCTCTCTGGCTTCCAAAGGGGGCGGTCCTGCGGGAGACTCTCGAAACATTTCTGAAGGATGAACAGAAAAAGCGCGGGTATCTTCCTGTCGTCACCCCCCACATTGGCAACCTCGAGCTCTACAAGACGAGCGGACACTATCCATATTACAAGGACAGCCAGTTTGATCCAATCGTCGTCGAGGATGAAGAGTATCTGCTGAAACCGATGAACTGTCCGCACCACCATCAGATTTTTCTGTGCAGGCCACGAAGTTACAGGGACCTGCCTCTTCGACTGGCGGAGTTTGGAACAGTCTATCGGTACGAACAATCCGGCGAATTGAACGGGCTCACCCGTGTTCGCTCATTCACAGTGGATGATTCTCATATTTATGTCACTCAGGATCAGTTAAAGGATGAGCTCTGCAAGGTTATTGATCTCATCCAGCATGTCTTTGGAACCCTTGGGTTCAAGACATTCAAGACAAGACTATCCTTCCGCGACCCCGCGAACAAAGAAAAATACGGGGGTGCCGATGAGATGTGGACCAGGTCGGAAGCCGACATCAAAGAGGCGGCAGACAGCATGCACCTGTCGTACACTGTCGATATAGGAGAGGCTGCATTCTATGGCCCGAAGATTGATTTTCTGGTGCAGGATGCTCTCCTCCGTAACTGGCAGCTTGGAACAGTTCAGGTAGACTATGTCATGCCCGAGCGATTCAACCTGGAGTACACAGGTCCTGATGGCCAGAAGCATCGTCCCGTCATCATCCATAGAGCTCCGTTCGGCTCGTTGGAGAGGTTCATCGGAGTGCTGATAGAACATTATGCCGGCGAATTTCCTGTGTGGCTGGCGCCGGTTCAGGCCGTCGTGCTGCCCCTGACAGACCGTCATCTTGATTATGCTCGGAAAGTTTCGGATGATTTATCCGCTTCCGGCATAAGAGTTGAGACGGATGACAGGAATGAGAAGGTCGGGTACAAGATCCGCGAGTGGGAGACCAAAAAAGTGCCCTATATGCTGGTTGTTGGCGATAAGGAAATGGCAGCAGGAAGTGTCGCAGTCCGTCAGCACAAAATGGGCGACACCGGTGTCAGGTCCATTAATGAGTTTCGATCCATGATTCTTGAAATCATCGCTTCAAAAGGACTCACTACAAAAGGAGAACATCCATAAGCGACTCAAAGAGACCACGAATCAACGATGAGATAAAGTCTCCCGAAATCCGGGTGATCGATCAACATGGCGGACAGTTGGGCGTCATGACCCCGCAGGAGGGAATCAAGCTGGCGCGTGAGCGCGAATCTGATCTTGTCGAAATCGTCCCCAAAGCCAAGCCGCCTGTTTGCAAGATTATCAGCTTCGGGAAGTTCAAATACGAGCAAGCGAAGAAAGACAAGTTTCAAAGGAAACACCAGCACGTATCGGTCCTGAAGGAATTACGCTTTCACCCGAACACCGATACGCATGATTTTGACTTTAAGGCACGCCATGCCGAGCAATTCCTCCTCGAAGGCCACAAGGTGAAAGCCACGGTCATGTTCCGCGGGCGACAGATTACCCGGGTGGAACAGGGGCAGGTGTTGCTTGATCGTCTGGCAGAGCGAACAGCAGACGTGGCGCGGATTGATCAGGCACCGAAAATGGAAGGGAGGAGCATGGTGATGCTCCTGGTGCCGGAAAGAAAGCGAAAGAAGGAGAAGGAGAAGAAGGAAGGTGACAAGAAACCGGGGGCTGAGGAGACGGCCCAACCACAAAAGAAGAAAACTGCCGAAGGATAGATTGTTATGCCAAAAATGAAAACGAGGAGCGGTGCAAAAAAACGATTTCGCGTCACCGCCACAGGGAAGGTCAAGAGAGCGTCCGCCTTCCGAAGTCACATTCTCACGTCAAAGAGCCGGAAACGGAAGAGAAAACTCCGCAAAGGTGGTTTTGTCACGCCGGGAAATGTGAAAGCTGTTCGAATGATGATCCAGAAATAATTGACAACGCCACACTAATCCATTAAACGTAAGGACAAGAGCAACTATGCCACGTTCACAGAACAAGGTTGCCTCCCACCGCCGTCGCAAGCGTATCATGAAGCAGGCGAAAGGCTACTGGGGTGCGAGAAGCAAAGTCCTGACGGTCGCAAAACACCACATTGACAAGGGCTTGCAACATGCCTACCGCGACCGGAAGGCCAAAAAGAGAACGATCCGGCAACTCTGGATCACACGCATCAACGCGGCTGCCCGCTTGAATGGTACTACATACTCACAGTTGATGAGCGCACTGGGCCGGAAAGAGATTGAAATCAACCGGAAGGTCCTTGCTGATCTTGCTGCGAATGACTCTGCAGCATTCTCAGAAATTGTCAGGTTCGCACGCTCGTAGTACTGAGCACTCTCTCCCGACTATCAGGATCACGCACCCGTTCCATTCGGGACAGGGTGCGTGATGAACCTTGCCGACAATCCTCACAGAGATCGATCAGGTACGGAACCAGGCGTTTGATGACCTGAAGGCCATCACGTCCGTCGAGCAACTGGACGACTTCAGGATCAAGTACCTTTCACGGAAGGGGACGGTCTCCGCCCTCTTCCAGAAAATGGGCGCGCTTTCCTCCGCAGATCGCCCTGAGGCGGGCCGGCTTCTGAATGTCCTCCGCGACGATATACAAAACAGGTTCGCGGAAAGAAAACTCTCCCTTCAATCGGTCAAGACCTCCTCCGCAAAAGTTGACCTCTCCTTGCCCGGAAGAAAGAGTTTTCCGGGCAGCAAACATCCACTAGTGCAGACGCTTGACGAGATCAAGGCAATCTTCTCGACGATGGGTTTTGCTGTTGCCGATGGTCCTGAGGTTGAGGATGACTTTCACAATTTCGGGGCTCTCAACTTTCCTCCCGATCACCCCGCGCGGGACATGCAGGATACTTTTTTTCTTAGCAAGACCGCGTTGTTGCGAACGCATACCTCGCCGATGCAGATCCGGGTCATGGAGAACCAGAGTCCTCCTGTCCGGGTGTTGATCCCGGGGAAGGTCTATCGCAACGAGGCGGTCAGCCCGCGAAGCCTCTGCGTTTTTCACCAGGTCGAAGGACTGTATGTCGCGAAGGGAGTAACGTTTAGCGAACTGAAGGGAACCCTGGCCTCCTTCATCCACCAGTTTTACGGAAGCGGAATCAAGTACAAGTTTCGACCGACATTCTTTCCCTTCACGGAACCGAGCGCAGATATCTACATCAGCTGCTTCATCTGTGGGGGGAAAGGGTGCCGGATGTGCAAGCTGGGCGGGTGGCTGGAAATTCTTGGATGCGGAATGATCCACCCTGAAGTCTTCCGTTCAGTCAAGTACGACCCGGAGATCCATACCGGATATGCTTTCGGAATGGGCATTGAGCGTATCGCAGCCCTCCGCTACGGAGTCGACGATCTCCGTCTCTTTTATGACAATGACCTGCGTTTTCTTTCTCAATTCTGATTCCCAATCCCCGCGCCCGTGAGAGTTCTTCATAGCTGGTTGAACAAATACGTCTCTTTTGACCTTTCCCCTGAAGCTTTGGTGGAGAGGCTGGGAATGCTCGGGGTGGAGGTCGAGAAGATCGAACGCCTCGGGGCTCAGTTCGATGGATTCTTCATCGGAAAGGTCATCCAGGTCGAAAGGCACCCGAACGCTGATCGCTTGACCGTGTGCTCTGTCCGGTACGGAAAGAAACTTGCCAGCGTTGTATGCGGAGCGCCGAATGTAAAGGCTGGTCAAAAAGTGGTACTCGGCCTTCCCGGTGCGGTGGTTCCCAGAAACCAGCATGATCCGACTGGAAAGGCATTCGAACTTCGCCGAACGTCAATCCGGGGAGTCGATTCAGAAGGGATGATCTGCTCCGAATACGAGCTAGGGTTGGGCGCGGATTCCGCGGGGATCCTTGTGCTGCAGGGCTCCGGCATACGGGACGGGGTTTCATTTGCCGAGTACCTTGGGCTCACGGATATCGCATATGACATTGAAGTTACTCCTAACCGTCCC
>DAIPLH010000391.1:0-3265 GCA_036769325.1 Bacteroidota bacterium | reverse complement strand
CATGAATTCGGCCGGCGAGGTGGAACTTGACGCCAGCATCATGGAGGGCGCGGGTCTCAGGGCCGGGGCGGTAGCGGCGGTCAAGAACGTGAAGAATCCCATCTCCCTTGCGCGTGCCATCATGGAGCGCAGCGAGCATGTCCTCCTCGTTGGCATGGGAGCAACCCGGTTTGCCCGGGAAAACGGAATTGAGATTTGTAACCCCGATGACCTTATTGTCGAGAGGGAGCTGATTCGCTGGAGGGAAATCCAACGCTCGAAACGCCACTCGGTCCGTGATGCATACAAGGCCAGGGGCCGGCCGGGGGACAGTGTTGGCGCGGTTGCTCTGGACAAAAACGGGAATCTTGCATCTGCAACATCAACAGGAGGTATTCCCAACAAGCATCCCGGGAGGGTGGGCGATTCTCCTCTTATCGGCTGTGGTACTTATGCCGACAATGATGCGGGGGCTGTCTCGGTCTCAGGGTGGGGTGAGGCAATGATCAAGGTGGTGATGGCGAAGACGGTTGTTGACCTGATCGGGAGAGACGGCAACACTCCCGCCGAAGCTGGTGAAAAGGCGCTTGTGATCCTCCGGAAGAGAACCAGCGGTTATGGGGGAGTTGTAGCTCTGGATCACCATGGCAATCCAGGTGTTGCGTTCAACACACCAAGAATGGCCCGCGGCCTGATGATGTCGGGCCGGAAACAGCCTGATATCGAGGTGTAGTTGGGCCACGAACTTCATCATATTGATTGAACCGCGAATCCACGCTAATTATCGCGAATCGTATTCGCGTCAATTCGCGGTTGCTGTTTTTGATTGAACCGCGAATCTACGCGAATTATCGCGAATCATGTTTGCCTCAATTCGCGGTTGCATCGTCAACTTGTTCTTCAATAAAGGCTTTTTCCACATCCCGCTAGACACCTTCTCCCCCTCGTGAAGAAATCTTCCCTCATCGGTCACACGACCGAAGCTTTGCAGCTTGTCTTCTCCGAATCCAATCCCGCGGATGCCGTACTGGCCTCGTTTTTTAAGAACCGTCGTTATCTCGGTTCGCATGATCGTCGCTTCATTTCCGATACGTTGTTTCCAATGATCCGGCATTTCAGATGCCTGGAGTTTTATCTTGACCGGACCGGTCCTGGACTCCCGAACGCCTCATCCGGCAGACTCGCTTTTCACCCGCTTCTCTTTTATGTCACTTATGCAGTGAAGATTCTCTCCCAGCCACTTCAGGAAATCATCGACGACATCGCAGAGCTTTGGACCAAAGGCTTGCCGGACCTGAATCTCGGGGAATTTCTTTCGAATCTTCAGAGGCTTGATTCACCAGCAGATTCAATCCCGGATGTTGTTCAGAGGGTTGCGGTCGTCTATTCGTTGCCGGACTTTGTGGTCAGCGAATGGCTGGAAAGGCTCGGGGAAGCGGACGGAGAGCGTCTTTGTTCATCGATGAATAGTCCGGCCCCGCTTACTATTCGCGTCAATCGCCTGAAAGGATCAGTCGAGACTTCCAGGCAAGCACTCGCATCCGAAGGAGGACAGGTTGATGAATGCCGGATTTCTCCCGATGGACTCGTGCTGGAAAAGCGCGTCAATACTAATTCGCTGCACTCTTTTCAGGACGGGCTTGTCGAGATGCAGGACGAAGGGAGTCAACTGATCTCATTCCTTGTCTCTCCTGTTCCGGGGGAGACGGTTGTAGACCTCTGTGCTGGCGGAGGAGGGAAGAGCCTTCACATGGCCGCACTTATGGAAAATGAGGGCACAATTTTTGGTTTTGACATCGACGCCCGACGTTTGAATGCAGCCGCTGAGCGTGCTGATGCACCATGTAGTGGGAGCGGTACGTTTCGGAGAAATCCATGGGTCAAACTCTCGCTCACCACAGATCAGGTGGCGAGGTATTGTGAAATCCAGCAAGAGGTTCTCGAGCACGGGAGCGCCCTGGTCAGGCCAGGTGGCCGACTTGCCTATGCAACATGCTCGCTGCTCGCGAAGGAAAACGAAGAGATTGTTTCATGGTTCCTGGCCAGAAATCCGGAATTCAGACTCCTTGATGGACCTGAGATCCTGAGGATGCAGGGAATTTCCGTTGACGTTGAGCCGCCGTTCGTGATCCTCTATCCTCATCGACATAGCACAGATGGGTTCTTCGCTGCTGCTATGGAGCGAGCTGCATAGAGCCTGACGATCTGGATCCTGCCGCGAAGGCTCAAAGACGCGAAGGAACGCAACTACAGAATCATCTTCTTGAGAGCCTTTGAGCCTTCGCGACTTTGTGGCCAAGAACCATCCTTCATTGATTCTCTAACCGCTTTTCTCTAACTTAACCTGAATGTATAACATGGAGATGAACATGAAGGGTCTTATCCCCGTAGTTTTCCTCGTGGCTCTTTCAGGATGCTCAAAACCGACCGCAGAAGAATCCTTCAAGACCGGAGAGAGTGCTCAAACACAAGCTGAAGCCTCGCTAGGTGGGTCACCAGGAACGCAGGATTCCCTGTTCCTTGTTGCGATTGGCCATTTCGAGGAGGTTGTGGAGAATCATCCGGACAATCCCCTCGCGGAAGCATCACTCTTTCGCATTGCCGAGCTTCACAACAACGGAACGCGGCGATTCCAGGAAGCAATCAATGCCTATAGTCGATTCATGAAAACCTTTCCCGAGTCTTCCCGTGCGCCTGTGTCGCTCTTCATGATGGGGTTCCTCTACAACAATGAGCTTCACGATTTGCCCAATGCGTCTGCTGCATACAAAGATTTTCTCGCTCGTTACCCTGACCATGAGCTGGCAGCATCCGCATCGGGGGAACTGGCTTATCTTGGAAAGTCGCCCGAGCAGATTATCGAGCAACAGGTCACGATGTCGAAGGAGAAGGACTCCGGTACAGGAGGACAGAAGAATCAGTAGTGGAAAGTTCACATCCGCGATATCTCCTTCCGCACGTTGTTTCAAAGCTCTCAAACATGGAGCTCCGCGCCCGTCTGGTTGTAGAGGGCTTTATCACGGGGCTTCATAAGAGTCCCTACCACGGCTTCAGCGTAGAGTTCGCCGAACACCGACAGTACATGCGGGGGGATGAGATTAAGCATATCGACTGGAAGGTGTACGGTCGGACCGATCGCTATTACATCAAACAGTACGAAGAGGAGACCAACCTCAAAGCGTACATCCTTCTTGATATCAGTCGCTCCATGGAGTTTGCCTCTCCTTCCCGGCTGAAGAAGATTGATTACGGAGCCTACCTCGCAGCATCTCTTGCGTACATGATG
>DAIPLH010000055.1:0-11675 GCA_036769325.1 Bacteroidota bacterium | reverse complement strand
TCAGCAGATACTCCGTCATTCCCTCGTGAGACGCGTGTAATGCGAGTTTCCTGTTTGCGGGAGCAAACAGGGGATCAAGGAAATGCTCAATCGCATTGTTGCCGCCCAGACTGGCAGGAATCCCGACAAACCCGCCGACTATCGACAACAGCGCCAGAACCATCAACGGGATGGTCATCGTGAGCGGAGATTCGTGAGGATGCTTGCCATCCGCCCATCTCTTATCCCCCTCAAACGTCAGTGCATACAACCGTGTCATGTAGAAGGCAGTCAGTCCGGCGCTCACAAAACCCACAAGCCACAGAGCGCCATGACCTGATGAAAAGATCTTCCACAGAATTTCATCCTTACTGAAGAACCCCGCTAACGGAGGAATGCCTGCAATGGCAATCGAACCAATCAGAAACGTCCGGCTTGTGATCGGCAGAGCGCTCTTGAGTCCGCCCATTTTTTGAATATCCTGCTCGTCATGCATGGCGTGAATGACAGCGCCGGCGCCAAGGAAGAGGAGGGCCTTGAAAAACGCGTGGGTCAGGACATGAAACAACCCCGCCGCAAACGCTCCCACCCCGAGGGCAAGAAACATGTAACCAAGCTGGCTCACGGTGGAATAGGCGAGAACTTTTTTGATGTCGTTTTGCACGAGCCCGATCGTGGCCGCCATGAACATGGTCGCAGCTCCAACAATTGCAATGACCTCCAGGGTCGTTGGCGCAAGAGCGAAGAGAACCGAACACCGTGCAACCATGTAGATACGTGCCGTCACCATGGTGGCTGCATGAATGAGAGCGCTGACCGGAGTCGGCCCTGCCATCGCGTCGGGGAGCCACACAAACAGCGGAATCTGGGCTGACTTGCCTGTTGCCCCGAGGAACAACGCAAGGGTGATCCACGTGATCACCGTCGTTCCAACCGGATAGGCCTCGGCGAGAGCGAACACTGTGCGGAATTCAAGCGATCCGAAAATCCCGAACAGGAGGAACATTCCAATGAGAAAACCGAAATCACCGATTCTGTTTACGATGAACGCCTTCTTTGCCGCATCACCGGTGGTTCCTTTTTCAAAATTCCTGTCATACCAGAATCCTATCAGAAGATAGGAACAGAGACCTACCCCCTCCCACCCAAGAAACATCAGAAGAAAATTGTCAGCCATGATGAGGTTCAGCATCGCGAAGATGAAGAGATTCAGATATGCAAAGAACCTCCAGAAGCCCTTGTCGTGATGCATGTACCCGATGGAGTAGACGTGAATGATAAACCCTACTCCCGTCACGATAAGCATCATCAAGATCGACAGTTGATCAACCTGGTAAGCAATGTTGACAGTCAGATTCCCTGCAGAGATCCATGGAAGAAGAGTGATGATATGAGTCCGTCCTGAGGGTTCTTCACCCAGCATCTGGAAAAAGATCAGGCATGCGATCAGGAAAGAAAGGCCGACGGATGCACTTCCAATGCTCCCGATCAGGACTTCGGACTTGATCGATCTTCCGAAGAGCCCATTGATCAGGAACCCAACCAATGGAAGGAACACTGCATATCCAACCAGATCAGCGGCCATGCCCTACCATTTCAGAATATTGATTTCATCAATATTGACTGTCTGCTTATTTCTGAACAGCGCGATGACGATGGCAAGTCCAATCGCCGCTTCCGCAGCCGCCACTGCCATGACAAAAAGCACGAGAATCTGACCCGTGCTGTCTCCGAGGAAGGAGGAGAACCCCACAAGAGTGAGGTTGACGGAATTCAACATCAATTCAACGCACATGAAGACCACGATTGCGTTCCGGCGGGTCAGAACGCCTGCGACACCGATCGTGAAGAGGATTGCGCTCAGGGCGAGATAGTAAGATAATGGCACCGCCACGTTCAGGCCTTTCTCCGGGCAAGAACAACAGCACCAATGATTCCCGCAAGCAACAGGATGGAAGTAACCTCAAATGGAAGGAGAAACGTACCAAAAAGCGCGGAGCCAACACCTTCGATTGTCCCAAGCTCGCCCGCCCCGGGCGCCATCTCTGTCGCCGGATTCTCCATGGAAAAAATAATGAAGAGCATCTCTAGAGCAAAACCCGAAGCAACAACAACGGCAGCGATCTTCTTGAAATCATACTTCTCTGTCAGTTTCTCCTCCCGACCGAGATTCAGCAGCATGATGACAAAAACCACGAGAACCATGATCGCCCCGGTGTACACGACCAATTGCAGCACCGCCAGCAGTTGAGCCTGTAGCAGAAGATACAGCACGGCGATACAGAAGAAATTGGCTACAAGAGAGATAGCACTCATCACAGGGTTCCGCAGCGTGACCATCAAAACGGCAGTAGCAATTGCGGAAGCAGCGATGACGAGGAATAGAATTAGTTCAGGGTTCACGGGATTTCACAGACAGGACGATGGGCCAGCATCAAAAATCGCCTCAAATGTAGTACAATTTCAGTAGAGAATCAAAGGAGTCGTGAAACAGGTTCGTCCTCTTTTGAAAGGTTTGCCCCGTAATTAAGATCGAAAGGATATAACTGCACTGACCACAGATGCCACAGATTCGGACCGATAACAACAGAGATTTTAATCTGTGGAAATCCACAGTTCGTAAATTGACATGAAACGGTGTTACGCGCCGGTTCTGACCCAGGAGATCAGCTCCCTCATCGTCGGGCGTTTTCCGGTCGAAAGAATGGCAATCCGAAAGATTCGACCGGCAACCAGCATCGAGATATAGATTGAGACCAACATGATCGCAACAGTGGTCAGTATTTCCGAAAGGGCCGGCGATCCAAGCGCGAGCCGTAGCCCCATCATTGTGGGTGTCAGCAATGGAATGTATGAAAGGATAGAAATCCATTCAGCTCCCGGGTCCTGAATGGCCGGCACCGTCAACACGAGGGGAATAACAAGGAAGATCACCAGATATCCAGTAACCTGCTGGGCCTCCTGCTCTGTTGTGACGGGCGACCCAACAGCGATGAAGATCGATGCATAAAAAAGGTAGCCAAGAACAAAATAAAGAAGGAGCAGAAGCAGTTGTTCGTGGACGATAAATTCCAGGGAGAGCACGGACGACATAATGAGTGCGACAGCGCTCCAAACAAGCATCTGGGTAAATCCGAGACAACTGAGGCCGACCATCTTTCCGGTCATCAACTGCGTTGGCGTGCAGGCCGAAACGAGGATCTCCACTATCCTGTTCGCTTTTTCCTCCACTACACTTCGAACAAGAAGCTGTCCTGAAGAGAGAATCATGAAGAAGAGCATCATGAGAAACACATAGGCAGAGAAAAAAACCTGGAGAAACTCTTTCAGATTTGTTTCCTCCACCCTTCCCTCCTTTGAGGAGAGTATTACCATTTCGACCATGACAGATTCATTTAACCACTCAAGGCTCGAAGGGGGAACTCCCAACGAAATCAGCGTATCTTCAAGGAGTATCGACTTGAGTGCGTTTTCAAGATCGCCTTTGTCAGGCTCTTCATGAAGGCTCGCAGATCGAAATTCGATCGTGTAACGACCCTTCTTTGACTCCTTCAGAATACAGAATCCATCGACTTCTCCGCTTACGACGAGTTGATCTCCCTCGACGCGAACGGCCTCTTCATTGGAGGTAGCAGCGACATCAAGCGGGCGGATGATATAGGAAGGATGGTTTTCACCTGCCATCTGACCCTTCGTCAACTGGTTGGCAAATCGGGGCAGCAGGACGCCGGTCAGGTCTGCAACGGCGATGACTTTCCTCGTCTGGGTTTCGCCGCCAATCAGGAACGCAGGGAGAATTCCGAGTGAGATCATGATGAGAGGCATGAGGATGAGAGAGACAAGAAAGAACCTGCTTTTCACCCGTTCAAGATATTCCCACGCAGCAATGACCGCAATCTTTCTCAATGCACTCTGCCTGAACTTTGAGGAGAGTTCTTCTTATGAACGACGTCAAGGAAAATCGAGTTCAGGGTTGGCTCCACAAGTTCGAACTTCCGCAGATCCAGCTTCTGAGAAAGGATACCCAGAATGCGCCCGGTGGTCTCACCGTCGGCCAGCTCGCATTCAGCACCGGATTGACTCAAGATTACCTTCTTGATTCCCGGGATTGTGGCAAGCACCGATCCATCGCCTGAAAACGCCATTCTTACGGTGTTCGTTCCATACCGTTTCCTGAGCTCCGGCACGGTTCCGCGCAGGAGGACCTTCCCTTCATGCATCAGGCATATTGCATCGCTCAGCTTCTCGGCGTAGTCCATTTGATGAGTGGACAGAATGACGGCCTTCCCGGCATTGCGAAGCCCGGCGACAATCTCCTGCATCGTCACCTGGTTGAGAGGATCAAGGCCGGAAAAAGGTTCGTCAAGCACAACAAGCCAGGGGTCATGAACAACGGCAACGATGAATTGCAACTTCTGCTGATTGCCCTTTGAAAGCTCCTCGATTTTTCGATTGCTCTCACGCGCCAGATCGAACGATTCCAGCCACTTCAGTGCCTGTTCTCTGGCAAATGGTTTGCGCATTCCACGCAGGCAACCGAAATACGTGATGGTATCAAGGACGCGGCTTTTTCTGTAGAGTCCGCGTTCCTCCGGGAGGTAGCCGAAGAGGTTCCGGCTTTGTTCAGAGAATGGATTTCCTTCGTAGAGGACCTCACCGGCGTCCGGCTTCAGAATGTTAAGAACGATCCGGATTGTTGTTGTTTTTCCGGCGCCGTTCGGACCAATGAGACCGAGGATTTCTCCTTTCCGAAGCTGAAAAGAAACATCATCCACAGCCACAGAGCGAATGAAGGTCTTCCTCAGGTGGAGGGCTTCGATCATTCCGGGGGAAAGCGCTTATGGATTGAGACGATAGATCATCCGCGGAAATGGAATCGTTTCGCGGACATGGTCCAGGCCACAGATCCATCCGACCGTCCTCTCGACGCCCAAACCAAAGCCTGCGTGCGGAACTGTTCCATAACGACGAAGATCGATGTACCATTCAAAGGCATCCTGCGGCAGCTTGTGCTCTTTGATGCGCTCAAGCAGCAAGTCGAGGTTATCCTCCCTCTGGCTTCCGCCGATAATCTCTCCGTATCCTTCAGGGGCAAGAACATCCACGGCAAGAGCAAGGTCGGGTCTCTCCGGGTCGCGTTTCATGTAGAAGGCCTTCACCGCCGCCGGGTACCGATGAACCATGACGGGTCGATCAAATGCTTCGGAGACAACAGTCTCGTCAGTTCCTCCAAGATCATTTCCGTACTGGAATTCAATCCCCTTCTTCTTGAGGATGTCAATCGCTTCATCGTAGGTGATCCTGGGGAGAGGACGTTTTACTCTCTCGAGAACTGTCGTGTCCCGTTCAAGTGTCTTTAGTTCATCTCCCTTATTTTTCAGGACTGTCTGAACGATGTACTCGAGAAACTCCTCCGCAAGGTCCATATTATCGTTCAGGTCATTGAACGCCACCTCCGGCTCGACCATCCAGAATTCTGTGAGATGGCGACGCGTCTTGGACTTCTCAGCCCGGAACGTCGGGCCGAAGACATAGACCTTACCGAGCGCCATCGCGCCGGCTTCGCCATAGAGCTGACCTGATTGCGTTAGGAATGCCTTCCCGAGATCGAAGTACTCAGTTTCGAACAACGTTGAGGTCCCCTCGCACGCAGCCGGAGTAAAAATCGGCGCATCAAGGAGGGTGAATCCCCGGTTATCAAAAAAATCCCTGATGGCTTTGATAATTTCATGGCGGATCCTGAGCACGGCGTGTTGCCGGCTCGAGCGAAGCCAGAGATGGCGGCGGTCCATGAGAAACTCAACCCCGTGCTCCTTTGGCGTTATCGGGTATTCCGATGCGACCTGAATGATCTCGATGTCGGAAACATCCATTTCGTAACCACCCGGGGCGCGCTTCTCCTCACGCACAACCCCCGTCATCGTGAATGATGATTCCTGTGTAAGCTGATCAAACCGGGAAAAAACCTCATCCGCCACAGCGTTCTTGACCAGAACGCCCTGAACAAGGCCTGTCCCGTCCCGCATCACCAGAAACCGGATCTTGCCGCTCGACCGTTTGTTGTAGAGCCAGCCACGAAGGGTGACCTTCTCCCCAATATGATCGGGAAGATTTTCAATCCAGAGATTCTTCAAGGGATCTTTCGTCAATGAGTTTTCAGGAAAAACAGAAGAGAATATAGCAAAGAGGTGAACGAGGGTCAAACGAGCATTTGGTAAGGGTGGTGCTATAGTTTAAGGATCACAATGCCAATATACTAATCGCAGAGACGCAGAGGACGCGGAGGAATCGCAGAGGATTGCCATAGTCTCTCGTGGGATATCCCCTCTGCGAGTTCTCTGCGCTCTCCGCGTCTCCGCGATTTCTGTTCGTTTTAATGACAGAGAAATTCGTGGAGCTCAGGAACTCATTGCAAGCATCCTGTCAATCGGTTTCCTGGCTGCGCGGATGATTCTGTCTTCAAGGAGAATCTCCGGCGACCGGTTCTTCATGCAGAGGTACACTTTCTCAAGTGTGTTGAGTCTCATGTACGGACACTCGTTACATGAACAGGCGGCTTCGGGAGGAAGAGGAAAATACTCGTTGGATGGAGCCCGCTTCTTCATCTGATGGAGGATGCCTGCCTCAGTTGCAACGATAAACTTCTGCCCCGTTCTTTCGCTGACATATCCCAGAAGGGCACTCGTCGAGCCAATGAAATCCGCCTTCTCGAGCAACGGCTCCTCACACTCAGGGTGTGCGATGAGGTGCGCATCCGGATGTTCAACCTGAAGATGCTGAATGTCTCATGAACAATGCACGCTGCATCCCAGAGCAGCATCTCTCTTCCGGTTTTTCTGACCAGATACCGCCCCAGATTCCTGTCAGGAGAGAAGAGAATCGGTTTTTCCCCGGGTATCTGATTGATAATACGCTCAGCACTTGAAGAGGTACAGATAATATCGCTCAACGCCTTCACTTCCGCAGAGCAATTGATATACGTAATAGCTACATGGTCGGGATGCTTTTCGCGAAACGCTTTGAATAGCGGAGCGGGACATCCCTCTGCAAGCGAGCAGCCGGCATCAAGATCGGGCAGCAAAACCTGTTTCTCCGGGCTCAGGATCTTGGCAGTCTCGGCCATGAAATGCACGCCGGCGAAAACAATGACATCGGCCGATGTGCTGGCTGCACGACGGGAAAGCTCGAGGCTGTCGCCGATAAAATCGGCTATGTCCTGGATCCCGGATTCCTGGTAATAGTGTGCCAGAAGGACTGCATTCAGTTCCTTCTTCAGCTCTGAAATGGCATTGGGGAGCTCTGGACCTGATGGGATTTCTATATCGGGCAGAACTTCAGTTTGGCCGGTCAGCATCATATCAATCGCCTCAATTTCAAACTACGGAACAGCGGGAAAATATTCAAATCACGGGTAGTGCCTCAGTATGAATTTCCATGAACTCACCCCCTTAGCTTGGATGAAACCATTTCCCCCTCCCTTACTAAGGGAGGGGGAACCTGAGTTTTAATAGCCGGGTCTACGACCTCGTAGAGGGGAGAGTTCTATGAACGAAAAAAAACCAATGTGAGACACCAGTAAATCACCAAACCGCTTTCCTTCCCAACATTTCCCTTGCGCATTTTACAACATCCTCTGTCGCAAATGACCGGATATCCTGACCTGAACGGAGGAATCTGTGTTCCTCTCCGACCGGTGCCCATTGCTGAGGGTCGGTTGGCCCGAACAATGAGAGAACCGGAACGCCGACTGCCGCAGCAACATGCATGATCCCTGTGTCATTCGAGACCACAAGGTCGGCATGCGCAAGAATTCCGGCAACCTCGCGGATGGAACGGTCTCTGATGATGACCGGCTGTTCGCGCAGAGCACCGGCCATTTTCTCAACCGGACCTTCGTCCATTGGCCCCCTGGTGATAATGACTAGGGCTTTGAATGCCTCAGCCAGGTCATTCGCTGTTATCGCAAACCGATCAGCCGGCCAGCGGTTCGCAATCTTCCCGGCACCAGGATGAAAAACGATTGCAAACTTCCTCTCCCCCCGTGCTCTCCGCACGAAGGTTTCCCCATGGGCCAACTCTTCTTCGGTAAGGGTAATCTCACTTTGCAACTCCGCAGCAGGAAGGCGAAGGTCCCGGGCGGAATCGAGGTTTCTCAGAGCCTGGTGCCGGTGTGGATCATTCCTCCAATCCAGGACAACCGGATGTGTGAAAAACGCTGCGGCGGGGTTTTCCTTTCCATCAATCATCGATGCCCCAACCCTTGCCTTTGCGCCAGAGAGAAAAGCGAGAAGGCAACTGGTAAACGACATGGAAACCGTCATCGGCACAAGGGTAATGTCGAACCGTTCTTTTCGCAGTCCGGCAAGAAAGCGAAGATAAACCAGTGGGTAGAACCACCCATTCCTGGCGAATGCCTTCTTGTCATAATTGATGAGTTTGTCGATGTAACTGCTAAAATGCATGACATCAGCGTTCACCGGACTTGCCATCAGTGTGATATGGGCTGAGGGATAGGCAAGACGGAACCCCCGCAGGAGGGGAACAACACAGAGCATGTCACCAAGCTGGTTATGCTGACTGATGACGAGAATCTTTTGCACGCCGGCCGGCTCCGGAATCGGTGCACGCCGGCGCCGCAGCAAAAGGGTGAGGCACAAACCGAGGAAGTGCTTTAGTGTCCGTTCGAAGGATTTCAACTGGAAGGTTGGATGGGAATGCGGGCGGGACAACTTGTCTCAGTGTTCGCCATCGTTCCGGGGATCAATGTCTTCAAACTCCGCGTCGCGGACTTCTGTAGACGGGCCACTTGATTTTCGATCTCCGCCGGAGGAGTGCACCCTGTCATACTCCCTCTTGATGCCGGCCGAACGCCTTGCCTGTGCGGATCGTTGTGCGATGCGAACGAGGCTCCAGATAATGTAGCCAATGAGCAGGAAAAGGATTGTGCGGAACATGGGTCAGGAGGTTATCGGATTGTAGTACTCGACCGCAGCTCTGTTCGTTCTGAAGATTTCACGTAGCAGCGATTCATATTGCGCGGTATCATTGATGAAATCCGCCTGGCTCGCGTTCACAATCAGGAGAGGTGTTGACTTGTAACGAAAGAAAAAATAATTGTACGCTTCGTTCAGGTCTTTAATATACTCTTCCTTAATCCTCGACTCAACCTCCCTTCCGCGCCTTCGGATGGTCTGCATAAGTCGATCAACGCTTGATTGAAGGTAGACGACCATATCCGGAGTGGGAATGCTGTGCTCCATGTTGTTGACGAGAAGTTCATAGAGGCGAAGTTCATCGTCCTGCAGATTGAGATAAGCAAAGATCTTGTCCTTCTCAAAGATATAATCCGCAACAACACAACGCTGAAAAAGATCGGTCTGATTCAGATCCCGTTGTTGTTTGTACCGGGCAAGGAGAAAAAAGATTTGGGCCTGAAACGCATAGTGGTCAGGGTCTTCGTAAAACTCTTTGAGGAATGGATTGTCTTCGAACCGTTCAAGGACCAGCTTTGCACCGAGGGTATCTCCAAGCATCCTGCACAGCGATGTTTTCCCGGCGCCGATGACTCCTTCGACTGCCAGGAAACGTATGTCGGATTTCTGAATAATGTCTTCTATCGGCTCAAGCATGGAATTTCACTTCAGTACCTGATTGTATGGGTTGATCGAACCATCCGTCCCCCTGTCGGGCAGGCCCGCACCATTTCCGAAACGGTTTGACCTGTAACCGGATGGACAAGGTCCGGGGCAATATCCATGAGCGGAATAAGCACAAAATTCCGATTCTGCATGTCCGGATGCGGAACCTTCAACCCGCTTTTGTCGAAGACCACGCCATCGTAGATCAGGATATCAATATCGAGCTCACGTGGTCCCCAGTGTACGCCAGCAACGCGGCCCATGTCAGTTTCAATCGCCTTTACACTCATGAAAAGCACATCAGGTGCAAGGGGAGTTTCCATATGCAGGGCGGCGTTCAGGAATGTGGGCTGGTCTTTCTTTCCGTAGGGTTCCGTTTCATAAACCGGAGAGACCCATACCACCTTGCTATCAGGAATCTTCTTGAGCGCATCCACTGACCGTGCAAGGAATCGCTCCCGCTCGCCCAGGTTTGAACCGAGGCCGAGGTAGACATCGTAGCGATTCATCGTTTCTCCCTCACCTCTACTTCAATATAATCTACTACTCCCTTGACAGGAGGATGAGGTTTCCGGATGCGGACAGTGAGTTCGTCGATCGCATGAAATTCCCTCATGAGGGCCCGTGCAAGCTCCCCGGCCAGAGCCTCGAGAAGATAGTATTTTTTTGATGTCACGATGCGCTGAATGTGTTCATATACGCTCTCGTAATCCACGGTACGTTTCAACGAATCGGTTCTCGCGGCAGCAGCCATGTCAAGACTCAGATCAACATCAATCTCAAACTTTCCACCAAGGTTCTGTTCATCTGCTCTAACGCCATGGTAAGCGTAGAAGACAGCGTTTCTGATCCTGATTGTGCCACCCTCAGTCATGAGCACCGGCCTCAGCGGGGATCACCGCGATACCTTTCTCAATTCTCCTGAGGCATGTCTCTTTTCCCAACACAGCCATCAGTTCAAACAAACCAGGCCCCACCGCCTCACCGGTCAGGCACAGCCGGAGTGGATGAATAAGCTTCCCTGCGCTTACCTTGAGTTCCTCTGCACTGATCCGGATCGCCTCCTCGATCGATCCCTCATTGAACGGATCGAGATCCCTGAGCCGTTCAGTCACCAACCGCAGCCTCTCGGGTGTTTCGTGTTGCCAGTTCTTCCGTGTGGATTCATCAGAATAGACCGAAGGGTCCTTGAAGAAGTAGCCAAAGGAACCTGCGAGGTCTGTTGGCTGGGACATTCTTTCCTTAACCAGCCCGATGACTCTGTCAAGATATGCTCGATCAGGGTTCGCGAATCCAGCCGCGGCAAGTGAGGGGAGAGCCATCGCTATGATCTCTGAGTCGGGTTTCCGTCGCGTGTGTTGCGTATTCATCCAGGCAAGCTTGTCGACATTGAACACCGCCCCCGACTTCCCCACCCTCTCGAGGGAAAACTCCTTCACCAATTCTTCGAGCGAGAACAGCTCCCGTTCATCGCCGGGGTTCCATCCAAGAAGGGCGACAAAGTTCACCAGTGCCTCATTCAGAATTCCCTTTGCCCTGTAGTCCTCAACGGCGACATCGCCCTGCCTCTTGCTCAGTTTTGATTTGTCCGGATTCAGAAGGAGTGGAAGGTGTGCGAACTCGGGAATCTTCCATCCAAAAAACTCATACAGCAAAACATGCTTTGGGGTACTCGAGACCCATTCCTCGCCGCGGATGACGTGCGTAATTTCCATCAGGTGATCGTCAACAACATTGGCCAGATGGTAAGTCGGAAATCCATCTGACTTCATGATAACCTGGTCATCAAGCCGGTCGCTCGAAAACTCCACGGTCCCGCGGATTTTGTCCTCAAAGCTGACGGTCACCGATTCCGGAACTTTCATCCGCAC
Source organism: Bacteroidota bacterium (assembly GCA_036769325.1). Taxonomy (GTDB): domain Bacteria; phylum Bacteroidota; class Ignavibacteria; order UBA10030; family UBA6906; genus DAIPLH01. The sequence goes on along the minus strand of DAIPLH010000055.1, from coordinate 187 downwards.
AACGGCCTGATCCCCTCTGGCAAGTCTGTTCGCAACCTCATCCGGACTGAGCTTCAGGGCGCGACGATCGTACTTCGGAGGGATTCGCAGTTTCTCCTGCTGCCGTCGCATTTCATCAAGCTCTTCCGGAGTATCGAAAGCGTGATACGCCTTCCCTTTCTGCAGCAGTTCGTCGACATAATTCTTG
>DAIPLH010000390.1:0-3274 GCA_036769325.1 Bacteroidota bacterium | reverse complement strand
GTGCTGAAGACCGTAGTCCAGTTTGAGGCGTTGTCTGAGACCTGGATCTGGTATGATCGGGCAAAGTGTGAGGAATGCCACCGAACAATGACTGAGCCGATGGTGTACGGGTATTGGAGATCAACCCTCCACCACTCATATGACGCAGCCGGATCATGGCTGCGCCACTCGTTGGAGTCTTCCCCGTCGTTCGCACGGGAGGCCACGTTGTCTCCCTCGACGCTCGACGCGTAAGCAGGCCTGTCAAGCGCCAGGTTTTGCGCCCGGGCACCGGAAGAAATGATAGTCAGCATAAGAAGGAATGCGAGTGGCAATGATAGGCATGCAAGAGTTCTCGAATAGGTCATGGTGTTTTTCCTCTCATAGTTGTTTGTCGACGAGCACCAATCCATAATGTCAAAACTCAGGCCAAACGACGTAGGCGTCAAGGAACCTATGAAAAAAGGGGTTGTGTGGACTACGTTCCACGCGCGATGACAGCCATGGGGATCTGGAGCCACAGACGGAAGTGAGGCTGACCCAGGTAAATTGCGAAGAGCGATGTGCGATGAGCGAGAAGCGATTACAGATTCCGGATTCCGGATTCCAGATTCCCGACTACCGACTACTGACTATCGACTGTATGTCCCGAACCGCAATGACAAACAGCTTAGCCCGCCATCCATTTTCTGGAACTCGGACATGTCAAGCGAGATCGTGTGATAGCCCAGCTTCACGAACGTCTCATTGAGGATGGGATACCCGGAAGGAATCAGGAGATGGTTGTTAACAGGAATGCAGTTTGCCGCGTAAGCTTCATCGGGTGAGACCCGAATTTTTTCGTAGCCGACTGGAAACGGTGCATCAAACAACTCATCCACAACAACCAACCGGTTTCCTCCGATCCATGACATCCCGGTCTTCAGGTGCAAAAGGCCGGGTCTCTCGCGGATATCGATGAGAACAGAACTGCAGCCGTCCTGCCTGAGGAAAGTTTCGAGTTGCTTCGCTCCTTCCTCATTTGTCCGTTCAGAGATTCCAATGAACCATGTGTCCCCCGCTTCACACACATCCCCGCCATCGAGGGTCCCCGGAGCGTTGATTCGATACACGACTTTGGAGAACCTCGAAACCACCTCCTGAATCGCGTCAACTTCGCCGCGGCGCGACTGTGCGCCCGGCCGCGCAATAACAGCAAACGTACGCGAAAACACGGCTGAATCTTCAACGAAGGTGGAGTCCGGAAACCTGCTATCGGGTTTGAGATGAGTGAGATGAAGCCCACACGATTCTAACACCTCGCAATATCGCCGGTGTTGCACAAGAGCAAGCTTGAGATCCGGGATACCGAGAGATGAGGTTGTCAGACCGGAGGAGAAGGTTTCCGAGGGTGGGCAAACAATCGCGCGGGTGAGAGGCAAGGATTTCAGCTACTCATACCTCAGGGCTTCAATGATGTTTTCCTTCGCTGCGCGCATGGCAGGATATATACCGGCGACCGTCCCAATACCGGCGCAGATGCAGAAGCTGTAAAGAATCCAGTCAGCCGAGAGGATCAACCCCTCGCCAATATACAACGTATTGAAGACCATCCCGCCAACGATTCCGAGTACACCCCCGATGATCCCGAGCGTTGCGGCTTCGACCAGGAACTGTGTGAGGATATGTGCCCGCTGAGCACCGGTCGCCCGACGAATCCCGATCTCGCGTGTCCGCTCTGTGACTGAAACCAGCATGACGTTGGCAATGCCGATCCCGCCAACCACCAGCGATACAAGAGCAATAACAATAATGAAGTCGGCAATCTCCTGGTTCGTCTCCTGAATGGTTGAGAGAAAGAGGTCCTGCCTTCTTACCTGGAAGTCGTTCTCCTGATCTGCCCGCAACCGGTGGCTCCGTCGCAGAATCGATTCGATGTCGAAGAGCGCTTCATCATTGTCATCCGCAGACCGCATCTGGGCAAGGATACTCGAGAGGTGATCAACACCCGCAATGCGTTCCTGGGCAGTCGTGAGAGGAATGAAGATCTGATCGTCCGGGTTCTGCCAGGTCTCTCCCTTGGCTCCGAGCAGGCCGATGACGGTGAACCGGCTTGAGTTGATCAGGATTGATTCACCGACAGGGGATTTTCCCTCGAAGAGCTTCTCATGGACCGTTGCACCAAGCAGACAGACCCGTGCCCTGCGGTCTACTTCGTCCTGCGTGAAAAATCTCCCTTCAATCGCCTTTTCATTGTTGACCGACTGGTACTCAGGCAAAGTCCCGGTCACGCGCGTGGACCAGTTTTTCCCCTCAAACTCGGAAACAACCTGGGTGGAGAAGGTGGGAACCACGCGCGTAATCACCTTCGACTCCCTTTCGATCAGCAGTGCATCTTCCCATGTGAGATTGACGACGTTCTCACCGGTTCGCACTCCATGCATCCGGGAATATCCAGGTCTGATCTGCAGGACATTCGACCCGAGCGATTCGAGCCGCTCATTAATACTGCGTTGCGTAACCTCGCCGAGAGCAACAACGTACATCACGGCCCCAATCCCAACAGCAATACCGATCAGGGTAAGGATCGAACGGAGCGGATTGGATTTCAGACTCTGAAACGCAAGAAGGACGTTCTCGAGGACGATCATGGGACGGTTGGCTACCTCGTTTGCGGGGGACGGTTTCCGGTGCCGAAACTCCTGCTGCTCCGGATTCGCTCTTCCATCTGCTGATTCTCTAATTTCAGGCGGGACGTCATGGGGACTCCGAGGATCATTCCCTCTTCGAGTCCTGCCGTCACAATCACGTGGGAGTAGTTGGATGTGCCGACTTCAATCTCCCGACGCACAAAGGAGTCTCCTTCCTTCACGAGAACGGCGACACGTCCTCCGGCCTTACTGGTTTGTTTGTCATCTTCCGATTTTTGTAATGCCATTGTCGGGATCAACAACATATCTTCCCGTTCGTCAATGATAATCTCAATCCCGGTGTTCATGCCGGAATTCAAGCGGCCATCGCGGTTCTTCACGGCAACAACCACATCGAACAGGGTCACGTTCTGTTCAATCTTTGCTTCTGGTGCAATTCTCACAATCTTCCCGTCAAACTTCACGTCGTGAAAAGCGTCGGCAATCACCGTGACAGCCTGTCCAACACTCACCCGGCCGATATCGATCTCGTCCACCCCGGCCTCGATGTGAACGGAGCTCATGTCGGCAATGTCGCAAATCGGACTCCCGCCGCTGACGTTGGAAACGCCGGACGCAATGATCTGCCCCTTCTCCACATACTTTTGCAGAATGACACCATCGAT
>DAIPLH010000054.1:0-11708 GCA_036769325.1 Bacteroidota bacterium | reverse complement strand
CGAGACCTCGTCTCGAGACGGGTTTGATCCTTGCTAGGGGGTGAGTTCATGGAAATTCAAACTGAGACACTACCCAGGATCGGTATCTGATTTGTGACTACTCTTGAGAAATCAGCCTTACATGCGAACCAATGCGTTCAGAACATCCTCTGTCCTGCAGACCAGGTTGTCTCTAGCCGCCCTTAACAGCCATACAATTCCATGGCTTTCTTTGCGGATTCAAGGTTCGGGTTCAACTTCAGGGATTTCTGGAATTCTGCACATGCTTCTGATTTGAGTTCCTTGTTCTTCTCGTCTGCACCCATGACTCTTGACCGGATGAGTGAGTCGCCAAGACCGTAGTGACCCTCTGCATTGTTAGGGTTCATGGCGACACATCGGCGAAATGACTTCACAGCATCCGCTGTTTTTGCCTGGTTTTCGGATTCGGCCCCTGTCGGGTTCAGGGTTTGCAACGTTGCCTGTCCCATCATCAGGTGAAGGTTGTCGGTCTCATACCCGTTGGTCAATGCCTTGCGGAAAGAATCGAGGGCGGGTTCGAACTTGAGTTTCACAAAAAAGGCGAATCCCTTCAGGTAATGTGCTTCTCCGGCTACTTTCTTTTTTGCGGGATTGTTCTCGACCTGTTTTAAGACCATATCGTACTGTTCCACAGCTTTATCGAGGGAATCGACCTGCGAGTAATAGCGGGCGAGCCAAAGGCGGCTGACGTCATAGTCAGGTTTCAACTCGACTGCGGCAAGGAGTTTCTGCCGCGAGGCGGGGAAGTCTTTGAGCGTCAGGTAGCAAATCCCACAATTCAGAAGGGCCGAAAGTGATTTCGGCTCGCATGCAATCTTCTTCTCAAACATTGCAGCAGCGGTGTCGAAAGCCTGTCGACGCATGTAAAGCGAACCAAGGTTAAAGTATGGCTCACAATTGGTAGAATCTGCCTTGATAGCTTTCAGGTACCAGCCCAAAGCCTCTTCTTCCCGATCAAGATCAAAATAGAGGGCTCCAATGCGCAGGTAGTCGCTCACCTGAAGAGTGTCTCTTTTCTGGAGATCCACCAAAGCCTTGTCGGCCCCTGCGAAGTCTTTCGTATCGACCAGGGCATAAAAATGCGCCCTCCGGAGAACCACGGAAGCAGAGTCGAGTTCAATCGCGCGCTTGGTGAACGTCGGCGCAGCAGGATCCTTTGCCTCGACCGCTGACTGGGCAAGGAGGGACATTCCCTCGACCGACTTGGGGCTGAAAGTAACATATTTCTTGAGGGGCACGACGGCGTCTTTGTAGCGTTTCGCCTTGAACCAGATCCTGCCTTCCTGAAAGTATGCTTCAGCTTTTGTCGAATCCAACTTTTGGATTTCTCTGTACACATTGACGGCATCGGTCCATTTCCGTTCTTTCTCAAAAGCCTAGGCTAGTTTCATGCGCGCCTTGACTTCTTTCGGATCCAGCTCAACACCTTTCTGATAATTGGTGATTGCGAGTGCTGTGACGTTTTGCTTCATGTAGGCGTCACCCAGCGCGACGTGCAGCGAAGAACTCTCGGGGTTCAGGACACTTGCTGAGGAAATGCGGACGATGGCCGCATCGATCGAGTCGGCCTCAAGGAGGGCGGTTCCATATGCTGCCGCAATATCGGGGTCGGCCGGAGCCAGCTTGGCTGCCTTCCTGTACATGGGAAGGGCGGCCTGCACATCACCCTTGGCAAGGTGGGCATCGCCCGCGGCCCGCAGGATACTCACATTATCGTCCTCAAGGTCAGCCGCCTTTGAGAGAAACCCCACTGCCTCATCGGTTTTTCCTCTTGCGAGGGCAATGATTCCAAGATAGTAGTTTGAATCGCCGACTTTCTGGCCTGCGCGCAGGGCCTCCTGAAATCCGCTCACTGCCTTTGCCGTGTCACCTGCACTGAGGGACGACCTGGCTCTGTTGTAAATATCCTGAGCGGTTCCGGTTGTTGATGCCACGAAAACGAGCAAAGCGCCAAAAAGAATCTTCATTGAGTGTTTACCTGTGTGGATGTGGTTTCGACAAGACGAACCGGCATTGTTGCCGGGACAAGTCCATTCTTCTGAACAATCTTCTGGCCCTCGATGCCATTGATGAACGATATCAGGCCAAGTCCAACAGTCCGGAGGAGCTCTCTGTTATAGATAGAGGCTTTGGTGGACAGAGGATAGTAGTTTCGATACACATGTGCCTGCTCCGGACCATAGAAGAGCCCCGGCGGTTGTGTTGAATCAGGCGGATGGCCGGGGTCACCAAGTTTGAGAATCGTGATGCTGTCGTCCGCTCCCTGAAGCCAGCTCAGGGAAACTAGCCCGAGTGCGCCCTCATTGCTTTGAACGAAATCAAGCACCTCACTGTTGGATGCGAAATATTGTGCGGCAGGGGAGAATTGGTGATCGCCCATGATCTTTGTACGCGTGATCTCGTTCGTACTCGAATTTGGACCGCAAAGCGCAAGCTGGATGGGTAGAAGGACTCCTTTCCGTGCCGGCCACCGGAAGGTCATTCCGTTGAGAACGCTGTCAAGCTGTCCGACCCTCATTTCTCGGATGGGATTCGTTGGGTGGACAATGACTCCGACAGCGTCGTATGCGAACGCATATTCCCGGTATTCTATATTCGCTCCCTGGAGTGCCTCCAGCTCCTCCCGGTTTAGAGGTCTATCGACGACAATCATCCGGGTCGAGTCGTTGACGAAGTCCACGACGGCTGACCGGGCTTCGCGAGGAACAATCGTAATGGCTGCTTCAGGGTATCGTTGCTGGAATTCCGCGACGAGAAGCTTCATCAACGGGAGAAGGGCTTCGTCAGAATGCACTGAAATACTTCCCTTGGTTGTGGTCACTTCCGTGCGCTGCTGACAACCGGTCAGCACAGCAGCGAAAATTCCGCAGAACAACAGCCCCTTCATGACTCATCCTTCTTTCGATAGTAGCCAACCACGAAACGATACGCACCGTAGAGGAATATCACAACTCCCATCAAGAAACGATACTCCCCGGGGAAGTTCCTGGGAACGAGGAGTCCGATCATAACGGCTATTCCTGCAAGCATCGCCCCTGTCGACAGCACCAGAACAGCAATTCTCAGAACACTTGCTACGTCCATACAGACGGTACACAACGGGCCGGAAAATGAAAAGGGAAGGCAGAATGTTCCGTCCTTCCCTTGCTGATCAACCCGAATTTCCCTCTCCCTATAACCATCCCGGAACCCGACGCCGATTGATGTGGCGGCGGGAAGTCCTAATTTCTATCAGCTAATTTGAAATTGAATGGAACAGAGACCCACACCGAAACAGGGCCGTTGTTCATGTATGCCGGGGTAAAGAGAAATTGCTTTGCAGCATTGATTGCCGGTTCGTTGAAAATCTCGGCATCACTTTTCAGGACCACAACTTCCCGTGGCTTCCCTTCCTTGTCAACCCAGATCTTGACCCAGACTTTTCCTTCGAGGGCAGCACGCATGGCGAGCTCAGGATACTCGGGCTTCACCTGCTTGATAATCTGGGGTTCCTTCTCGACAGGAACAAAATCCGCGGGCGGGCCATCGTCGATCACGATGTCGTCCTCTACGATCATGCCGTCACCCGTTCCGTCGCCGATCGGGGCCACCTGTTGGCTCATTTCCTCCTGAGTTGCAATGGTCTGCTCCGGACTTACCTCGGCATCCGGAACGGGCACCGGAGCACCAACAGAAGGCTTGGCTGTTGGGGCCGATACAGCAATCGGTGGAGGCGTGCTTGCATTACTGATGGAAGGAGGGGGGCCAATCTCGCTGAGGTTGATGTGTCTGACGATCCCTGCAGGTCGCTCCTCTTCTCCAATGACCTGGGCAAGGTAATAGGTCCCGACAATTGCAAGGTGGACACCAACACTAATGGCGAAGCCACGCAACCAGTTCTTCCGGTACGTCGTCTTGAGTTCAATCGCCCCGTATTGTCCGCCGGTTGGAATAGCGGCTGCTGACGCTGTGCTCATATCGGTTCCCTCCTATTGCTTCAGTTTGGTCAGCACTTCCTTATCCTTGTCGGTCATCGGCGCGAGACTGAAACGCGTGACGTTCGCAAGGTTAAGCTCATCAATGATATTCACCATCATCTCATAGGTTCCTTCCCGATCGACCTTTACCACCGTGACGAGTTTTGGATTGGCCGATTGCTCCTTGAGCAGACCCCTCAATCTGGTGAACTCCAGTGGCTGAGGTGTATCAAACATTCCCTTGCTCCAGAAAATGTTTCCTTCTGAGTTGATCTGGAGGGTGAGGAGATTTGATTCAGCAATTTCAACCTTGACATCTTCAGGTGGAAGGTTGATCTCCATCGTCTGTGGTCTGGACATTGAAGTCGAAAACATGAAAAACGTTAAGAGCAGAAAGGCGATGTCGACCAGAGGTGTCATATCAATCCGAACTCCAACACGCCTCGCCTTTTTCTTCTTTCCGTGCTTCCCGTGTTTCTTTCCGCCCTCCTGGGCTCCTATATCACCGCCGCCAGCCATAGTTTAATCCTTCCTGTGATAAAATGGTTCCGCCCCTGGTCCTAAAGCTCCTGTCGTTCTGCGCCGGCCAGATTGGTAACAAGATTGAACCGCGTAATGGTTGTCTTTTGAAGGATTTCCATCACATCCTCAGTAAGCCCGAAATCCGTCTCCTTATCACCCTTGATCACGGTCACGAGCTTCAGGTTTCCCATTCTCGCTTTGACCAGGTAACTCGCAAGTTCCTCTTTCGGTACTTCGACGGAAGCGAGAAGAGCCTTGTCCGCCCCAAACATCCGGGCCATATCTCGCTGCGAGCTGAAGCCGAGGAAAATCCTGCCATCCTTGCTCAGACTGAGGGACATGATGTTGGATTCCGGAAGTTCGATTTCGGAATTGGATGCCGGAAGCTCGATTTCGACTTCCTCGATCGGCTTGAACTGCGACGTCATCATGAAGAAGGTGAGAAGCAGAAACGCGATGTCGACCAATGGCGTCATATCGATCCTGACTCCAACTCTTCTGACTTTGATCTTTGGCATAGTCTGCTCGCAGATTATTCGGTGGTCGTATTCAGGATTTGGACGACGTTATAACTGGCTTCATCGATCATGTAGGTAAAGTTGTCAACCTTGGTGGTGAAAACGTTGTACATGACGATACCGATGACTGCAGCGACGAGGCCGAGGGCCGTGTTGATAAGGGCCTCGGAGATTCCGATGGAGAGCTGGACCATGTCGGGCGCACCTCCGGTTGCAAGGGCCGCAAACGCCCTGATCATACCGATGGTTGTTCCAAGGAGGCCGAGCATGGTTGCAATCGACGCGATCGTGGAGAGGGCAACCAGGTTCCGCTCGAGCAATGGAGTCTCGAGGGAGGTTGCTTCTTCGATTGCGCGCTGTGTTTCAGCCATCTTCTTTTCGCTCTCAAGCTTTTTGTCGGTGGTAACCTGCTTATAGCGTTCGAGTCCCGTCCGGATGATGTTCGCAGCTGAGCCCCGTTGGGCGTCGCATGCCTTGATGGCATCATCGATTTTTCCTCCCATCAGATTCTGCTGGACGGCCTTGAGGAACATGGGGAGTGCTCTCTTGCCCTGTGCGGACTTGAGCGAAAAGAGACGTTCAAAAGTGATCGTGACATTCATGAGCGTCAACATGATCAGGATGGGCACAACGAATCCCCCCGTGTAAACCTGGCCCAGGATGTTGATGGGCTGCTGTCGTGACTCACCGTCCTTGAAGTTCGCTGTGTCGCCAAGGATGAACAGATAAATTCCTAAGGCTATTGCAAACGTCAGGGTCAACGTCAAAGTCAAAAACACAGATTGCTTCATTGATGAACTCCTCGTTGGTGAGATGAAGGATTGAAAGGCATAATCATGGTTGATCAGGCAAAGGATGAAACGGCTTCGTCGCGGGTCTCACGCACATCAAAAACCATTGTCAGCTTTGACACAACAAAAATATTGTTGATGTTCTTGTTGATGCCGCACAGTTTTACCGTCCCGTTGTTCTTGCTGTAGCTGGTGTGCGCCTGAACGAGGACCCCGATTGCCGTGCTGTTGAGGTATGTCACTTTGGAGAGGTCGATGACGAGCTTTCTGTTTCCCTGCTCGAAAAGGTCAGTCACCGCGGCCCGGAGTTCATCAGTCTCATCTCCACCGATCATCGATCCCTTTGGCTCGAGGAGAGAGACCGATCCACCTGCGAGGCTTGTTGTCTTTATCGCCATGATCGTGTCCTGAGGTTAGTTGACGTGAATAATCCTGATGCGTTCCGGTTTGGGAATTGAGTTCGCGATGGATCTGGTCGAGACCAGCGATGATCTGCAATGAGCCATCTCAGGTCGGGATAACGGAGGTCAGGGAGCCAGCCTCCGGAGAAATCAAGATCCAGTTGGGTGATAAGCAGTGCCTCTCCAACCCTTGTCCCATCACCTCAGACACACCGGTTCTCGTTTCAACTAACACTTGTGAGCGGCCGCGTAGAAATCATCGATACGGGACAGTGACTCGAGAGCTATGCCTGCCAATATATTGAGGATAGTTAAGAAATGCAATTCCCATAGTGGCAAGATTTCGATCCTGCCGCGAAGACTCTAAGACACGAAGCAACACAATTCCCTATAAAATCACGTCATTGACAACCTTTAAACCTTCGTGACTTTGTGGTAATGCTGAGCTTATCCGGCTTCCGATTCGACGCTTGCCGACTGGAGCTTTGGTTTACGCATTCTGAGGGTTTTTACCTTTTTCCCCTCTACCGCCTCTATGATAGCACTCCATCCTGCGACCTGGAGTGTGGCTCCGGGTTCCGGCACATGACCGATGAGATGAATGATGTATCCCGAAACAGTCACAACCTCCTTTGAATCCGGCCGGATTTCAAATATTCGTGAGAAATCATGCAATGGCATGGACCCATCCACCATGAATTCCTGATCGCTGATCCGCTGGACCATCGCCGTCTCGTTGTCGAACTCGTCTCTGATTTCACCAACAAGCTCCTCAAGGACATTCTCCAGAGTGACGAGCCCTGCCGTTCCGCCGTATTCATCGACTGCAATTGCCATCAGAACACGCTCCCTCAGAAAAAGGTTCAGGGTCCGTTCCAGGGCCATTGTTTCCGGCGCAAAAAGGATATCCTTCTTGATCGCGAGGAGCTTCGACCCGGCCCCTTTCTCATTCCTTAGACGGAACAGATCCTTTAGGTGGATCATCCCTATGACATGGTCAAGGTTCTCGTCGCAAACCGGATAACGTGTAAACTGATGCTCCAAAGCGGTTTCGATGTTCTCTTCGAGAGTCCTCGCTGTGGACAGGAATGTGATCATGGTCCGTGGAACCATGACTTCCCGTACGGTGCGGTTCCGAAGCTCCATCGCACGCAGAAGTATGCTTCTCTCGGTGTTGGAGATTGTCCGTCCGTGACTCAACAACATCCGCAACTCTTCCTCGGAATGAGCCAGCTCCGCCTCGCTTACGTCCCGAAAACCGGCAAGCTTCAAGAAATACAATGCTGCGGAGTTCAGTCCGGATATGAATGGCCTGAAGACGAGGAAGAACAGATGGAGAGGTGGGGCCGTCAACAGGGTTGTTGACTGCGGCCGCCGGATCGCGATTGACTTTGGGGCCAACTCTCCGAAGACAATATGCAGAGTGGTGATGAAGGCGAAGGCGATGACAAACGAGATGGTCGTTATCACCGCCGGCTGTGTTATCCCAACCTGCCACAGGATTGGTTCAATCAACCTCGCAACGAGGGGCTCACCAACCCATCCAAGGCCAAGGCTCGCAATGGTAATCCCAAGCTGACATGCGGAGAGATAAGAATCAAGGTGGCCGACAATGTGCTGTGCAATTCTTGCGCCTTTCATCCCCTTTGTGATGAGAGGCGCGATCTGCGTCGACCGCACCTTGACGATGGCAAACTCAGCCGCAACAAAGAAGCCATTCAGGAGGACGAGAAGGAAGACAACCGCTATCTTGAAGATAACCGTGAGGAAGTCCATCTGTCAGCGGATCACGCCTTCTTCGACCTTTCGATAAGCAGTTTCCATTGCGGGGGTTCCACCGGCATGACAGAAAGCCGTGGAAGCCGAACGAGGGCGAAATCTCCGAGCTCCCTGATCCCGCGGATTTCCGAAAGGGGAACCGGTCTCCTGAGCTTTTCCTTCGGTTTGAGTCTGAAAACCACCAGGCGCGGGTCGCTTTTACCCGGATCGGGCATCGGGTCGGACGCCACTTCTGCAATGCCTATAATAGACTTCTCATCTCCGGTGTGGTAAACAAAGGCAATGTCTCCCTTCTTCATTGATCTGATGTGCTTGAGAGCAAGGTTGTTGGTGACCCCATCCCAAACCGTTTCCTTGTCACGCTCCAGATCGTCGTAAGAATATGTTCCCGGCTCTGTTTTTAGAAGCCAATGAGGCAAAAGAAGACTCCATGCAGTGGTCGATGACCCAAGGTACAAGAATGGCCAGGAGGAATCAACAATGACGAAAACCTTGGCCTGAATGGAGAAAATCCGTATTTTCTTCGCATGAAAATTTCATTGAATGCCGTTCTCAGCACTGCTGTTCTTCTTCTCGCATCGTGTTCAGGAAAAAAGGAGAATGAACAGACTGATCTTGTCACCTTTCCGATCCGTGGAGAGGTTGTCTCGGTCGATACGACGAAAATGCGTGTCACTCTCTCCCATGAGGAAATCCCTGATTTCATGGCAAGAATGACAATGCCCTTCAAGGTGAAGAATCCCGCTCTCATTATAGAGCTTGTCCCCGGGGACTCAGTCCAGGGGACCCTCGCAGTTTCGAGGACTGAAAGCTGGCTCGCCACGCTGACCGTGACCGGTTCCGGAGTCCCACCTGAGGTGCTGGATGCGGATGGCCTCAACATGCGTCGTCTCATCAGGGCCGGCGACGCCCTTCCGAATCTTCGGTTTCTGAATCAGGACGGGAAGTCCGTGCGCTTCAGCGACTTCCGCGGGCAGGCATTCGCGCTCACCTTCATTTACACCCGCTGCCCGCTTCCTGAATTCTGCATACGAATGAGCGATTACTTCAACAAGGTCCAGAAAAAGCTTAAGCAAAAGCCGGAGCTTACAAACTGGCAGCTTGTGACAGTCAGCTTTGATCCCGTGTTCGACAGGCCACCTGTATTGAAGGAATACGGAATGACGTACGCGGCAGATTTCACGAGATGGAGTTTTCTCACCGACCCCGATACGTCGGGCCGGACGGTTCTGGCGCTTGCAGACGGGTTTGACCTGACGTATGAAGACGACGAGGGACCGCTGATCGCTCACAACCTCCGGACAGTTCTGGTCGATACGGAGGGAAAGTTAGTGGAGGTGGTGAAAGATAACGAGTGGAAGCCGGAAGAGATTGTTGAAAAGCTTGAAGAGATTATGGAAGAAGGGAAATAGAGTCATCTTTCAAGATGACGAATTTCTCACTGAATACGAAACACTCTGAACCCCAACCCTTCGATCATGCCGAAGGAAGCCGTGGGAGTTCCCGCGGGGATCGTTTGCACCTTCTCATTGAACACATCCACCAACCGAACTGCCTTCCCTGCAAGAGCCTCAGGGAACCGAAGATTGCACTCGCGCTTTTCCCTTGAAAAGTTCAGAACAACTATGATGCTCTCTTTGTCAGACGATCTCAGGAACGCGTAAAGATCAGAGTCAGCCTGCGTTTCCAGGCGTGTCATAGTTCCTCTCGTCAGGGCAGTCCCATCCCTGCGCAAAGAGAACAGCGTGTGCGACAGAGCCCCAATCGTTCGCGGTTTGCTCCAATCGACTTCAACTTTTTCAAACAGATCGAGTCTCTTATCGTTCCCAACCTCCTCTCCGGCATAAATCAACGGTATGCCTGGAATCGTGTTGACGAGTACAGTTGCGAGCTTGAGTCCATCAAGGCCGAATTTTGTAACAGCCGGTGCATCCCATGCATTTTTGTCATGGTTCGTGTTGAAGCGGAGGCGCTGTGATCCCTGTGGAAAGCGGAGGGATTCGGACTGCAGAATCATATCCAGGAATGATGCCGGTTTTGCTCCGCTAAGAAGCGGTCCCAGTGCGTCATAGATATTCCAGGAGTAGGTCAGGTCAAATGCACTAACGTGGTGCTCGGGGAGAGAGCCCTCTGAGAGCATCATGACCGGCTTAATTCCTTCAAGCCTCTTTCTGATGTCCTCCCAGAAATCTGTTGGGACAAGTTCTGCGACGTCACAGCGATATCCGTCGATATGGACATCCCTGACCCAGAACTCCATCATATCCGACATCCATTCACGAAGGCCCTGGTTCGAATAATCGAGATCAGCGACGTCCGACCAGTCGGAATTGGGCGGGATAATGTTCCCCGCGGAATCCTTTGTATACCAATCCGGATGTTCCGTTATGAGCTGATTGTCCCATGCCGTATGGTTGATAACCAGATCGATGATCAGCTTCATTCCCTGAGCGTGAATCGCGTTCACCAAGGATCTGAAGTCATCCATAGTGCCAAACTCAGGGTTCACGTCGTGGTAGTCCCTGACCGCATAGGGACTTCCCAGACTTCCCTTCCTCCCGACTAATCCTACGGGATGGATGGGCATGAGCCAGAGGACCGTCACCCCAAGTTCCTTCAGTTCCGGAATCCGTTGCTCCAGTGCTCTGAACGTGCCATCCTTTGAGAATGAGCGAACGTACACTTCGTAAATGACGGCGTCCCTTACCCAGTCGGCACTCTCTCTTGCCTTCTTGTCGTGGAATGCTCCCTTCAGGAGATTTGGGACGAGATCCGAATCGACGAGTGTGACTGACGAATAGATTCCCCCTCCTCCACCATGATCAACGACTCTCACGATCAGGAGGTTCTCTCCGGAGTGAACCGCCTTGCTCACATCGACGGCAAAGGGCTCACTATAGCCATCATGCGTTCCCACCTCAATGCCGTTGACCCAGATGATGGCGTCATCATCAACACCCCCGAAATGGATACTCAGCCTGGTGTCGACGCTGTTGAGATGGAACTGCTTTGCAAACCAGCCATGCCCGTCGTAACGCTCCATCCCGGCATACACCTCCCAGGATCCGGGAACCCTCACCGAATCCCAGCCGGTTCTGTCAGAGTCCGGGGAGAACCATTTTTCGTTTGTCCCGATTTGCTCTGGGTCGATTTTGAACAGCCATTTTTGATCGAACACGACTTGCACGGGAGTGTTTTCCTGTTCTGTCTGGTTGGAGAGAGCAACGGTTGAAAAGAGAAGGCAGAGCCCGAGCGAGTTTCTCGTTGCTCTTTGAAAGTGACGGCCCAGCACCATGTTAGAGATACTTCCGCGATATGGGCGCTACTGATCCGTCGAGCTCATACAGGAGAGGCTGGCCTGTCGGGATGTTCAGTTCCAGGACCTGTTCCCGGGTAAGCTTATCGAGGTGCATCACGAGCGCCCTCAGGCTGTTCCCGTGCGCGGAGATCAGGATGTTTTCACCCTTTTCAAGATGTGGCAGAATGGATTTCTCCCAGTACGGAAGGACACGCTCCGCCGTATCCTTGAGGCTTTCACCATTTGGTGGACGGATATCGTAACTCCTTCGCCACAGCTTTACCTGTTGGTCTCCGAACTTCTTTGCAGTTTCGGCCTTGTTCAATCCTTGAAGGTCCCCATAGTGCCGTTCGTTGAGTGCCTGGTCATGTTCAACCGGAATTTTGGTCTGACCAATAATTTTGAGGACGATGGCGAGCGTG
>DAIPLH010000053.1:9250-11770 GCA_036769325.1 Bacteroidota bacterium | reverse complement strand
CCTTGGTTGGGTCGATGACTCCTGCCTTGATGAGGTTTTCATATTCCTCAGTCAGGGCGTTGAACCCGAAATCATCCTTTCCTTCCTTGACCTTGTTCACCACGATTGACGGCTCGAGTCCGGCATTCGCGACGATCTGGCGAATTGGCTCTTCGATTGCCCTGCGGATGATCTCGATTCCAGTCTGCTGATCTCCGTTGGCCCCTTTCAGTCCGTCAAGATTCTTTGCCGCTCTCAGGAAAGCAACACCGCCGCCCGGAACAATCCCTTCCTCGACCGCAGCGCGTGTGGCGTGAAGCGCATCTTCCACTCGAGCTTTCTTCTCTTTCATTTCCACTTCAGTCGCTGCACCAATCTTCAGAACAGCAACGCCACCTGCGAGCTTCGCAAGGCGCTCCTGCAGCTTCTCTTTGTCGTAGTCCGAGGTGGTCTTGTCGATCTGAGATTTGATTTCATTGATTCTCTTCTTGATCTCATCCTTCTTGCCGGCCCCTTCGACAATGGTCGTGTTGTCCTTGTCGATGGTAACTCTCTTGGCCCGGCCAAGGTAGGACAGCGTGGCGTTCTCGAGCTTGAATCCCTGCTCTTCAGAAACCACTGATCCGCCGGTCAGCACTGCGATATCCTCCAGCATTGCCTTGCGTCGGTCGCCGAAACCAGGTGCCTTCACCGCACACACTTTGAGGGTGCCGCGGAGCTTGTTGACGACCAAGGTCGCCAGCGCTTCGCCTTCAACGTCCTCTGCAATGACGAGGATCGGACTTCCGGTCTGGGCAACTTTCTCCAGGATCGGAAGAAGGTCCTTCATCGCCGAGATTTTCTTGTCATGAATCAGGATCATCACGTTCTCGAGAGATGACTCCATCGTCTCTGCATCAGTCACGAAGTACGGTGACAGATAGCCGCGATCGAACTGCATACCTTCGACAACTTCGATCTGGGTGTCTGTTCCCTTTGCTTCTTCAACCGTGATGACGCCGTCGGTTCCAACCTTCATCATTGCGTCGGCAATCAGATCACCGATCAGACTGTCGTTGTTTGCCGAGATCGCGCCGACCTGTGCAATTTCCTTCTTGCTGGTCTTGTCGACCGGCTTGCTGAGTTCCTTCAGGCCTTCGATGATCTTTCTAACTGCAAGATCAAGTCCCCTCTTCAGGTCCATCGGATTTGCTCCGGCGGCCACATTCCTGAACCCTTCACGGACAATCGCCTGGGCCAGCACGGTTGCTGTGGTGGTGCCGTCTCCTGCGACATCCGAGGTCTTTGATGCAACTTCTCGAACCATCTGGGCGCCCATGTTCTCGAGCGGATCTTCCAGTTCGATTTCCTTTGCAACGGTAACACCGTCTTTGGTGACGGTCGGTGCACCGAACTTCTTATCGATTACAACATTTCTCCCCTTCGGGCCAAGGGTCACCTTTACCGCATCGGCAAGCTGGTCGACGCCACGCTTGAGGGCGGTCCGGGCGTCTGTGTCATACTTAATGAGTTTCGCTGTCATGACTTCTCTTCTCCTATGGTTAGTTCAGTTTCTTTAGACAACGGCAAAAATGTCTGCTTCACGCATGATGAGGAATTCTTCACCCTCTACGGTGACCTCGGTCCCTGAGTATTTTCCATACAGTACCTTGTCGCCGACCTTCACCTCAGGGGTAATCTTCTTCCCGTCCTCAGTGATCTTGCCCGGTCCAACAGCAACGACTTCCCCGATGACCGGCTTTTCCTTTGCCGTATCTGGTACAAACAGGCCGCCTTTGGTCTTCTCATCAGATGCGCTCGGCTTGATGATAACCCTGTCTGCAAGTGGCTTAAGTTTCATACATCCTCCTTCGGAATTGTACAAAAATAGATAGTTTTTGGGACTTTACTGGTAGCACTCTGCCAACGTGAGTGCCAAAATATATGGTTGATCGGAGTTAAAGTCAAGAGGTGACATGGATCAAAAGATGGGAGAGAAAATCGTTCAGGCCTGTGTTGGGTTCAGGCTGTCCGTCTCACATCAAAGATATGGACCCCGTAGGCTGTGAGGTCGAAAAACATTCCCTTCGCCACAACTCCAGAGGCTTCTCTGTAGTAGACTGCTGACCCCATCAGGTCCCGAAACTCCAGAGTCCCGGAGGGAACAGGGTTGATCGGGATAGGTATGTAGCACTGACCGTTATGAGGAGAATAGTTTACAACAACGAATCGAATCCCTCGCTCTCCTCCATCCCACCAGAAGGAGAAAAAGCTTTGCCATGTTTGATTGTCGTTCCAGGCAGCTCTTGGGCGGAGGAGCGACCAGGTCCCGGTTCGAAACACATCTGACCTGATGCACTCGAGAAGTGTCCGATAAAACCCCTCGAGGATAGACGAGGGCACCTCAGCTGTGCGTCGTCCCAGTTGCACCGGAACCTTCACAGTTCTTCCCTCCATTTGTCCGTCATGGAACAGAATCATTCCCGGAATTGTGGCCATCACTGTGGCAGCTGCAGAATGCCAGAGTGGGGACGGAAGAACGTCTGCGGCCCTTCGTTCGTC
>DAIPLH010000053.1:236-9240 GCA_036769325.1 Bacteroidota bacterium | reverse complement strand
CGGACAGACTTTTTCTGAAATCCCGGGTCTGCTGCAAGATGTTCAATGACCGATGTTGCTCCCTCATGAAGGATGCGGTCATAAAACCGCTTGTCGTACGTATGATCAAATCCAAGATTTTGCAGGTCCCATCCCATATCCCAATAGGCTTCCGCAATGAACATGAAATCCGGAGACAGCTCTCTGACCGCTTTGATCGCTTCTGCCCAGAACTCAGTTTCCGGTGTTGCCAGTCCGCCTGCATGCGCTCTTTCACCCCAGGTACGTTCAAAGACGCTGTTCAGCATGAGCATCGCCATGTCGCATCGTACCCCGTCACATTGCTCCGCAATCTTCTCCAGGCACTTCACCATTTTTCGGCGGAGGTCCGGATGGAAATAGTTCAACTGGGCTGTATCAGTCCACCCGGGAAACAAAGGGTCCCTCCCGTAAGCAAGGGTTTTCATCCCCTCCGACGTCGATGCGAGGAAGTACTTGTCACTCAGGGTATTTTCTTCTCCCTCTTCCCCATTGATGTAGAGTTCCGGATTGGAGGAAACCCAGCGATGATCGCGCGCAGTGTGGTTGCCGACATAATCAAGGATGAGCCCGAGTCCCTTCTTCGCGAGGCGCGCCCTGAAAGACCGCAATGCATCCGGTCCGCCGAGAGATGGAGAGACAGTGTAAGACTTCACTGCATAGGGAGAACCAAGGACATCCTCCATTGTGAAGTCAGGAAGGACACGCTTGTATTCCTCCTGTAAACCAGGGACGGTTGCTGCAATCTCACAACCGAGTTGTCCGGTTGTCCAGACTCCCATCAGCCACACTGCGTCGAAACCGAGTGCTTCCCACCGGTCTATGATCTCTTCCGGGAGGTCGGAGAGGGTTACTCTCTCTCCTTTCTTTGCCGATAGTTCGTTGAGTAGAAGCCTGGTGTTCACCTCATAAACCAACGGATGATCCGTGGTTCTAAGGCGAAGCGCAGGCTTCTTGTTTGAGTTCATATCTGAATTTCCCGATCAGCGCTTCTTTTTTTCTCAACCCCTCCCACCACCAGTACAATTTCACCCTTGATTGTTTTCCCTGTCACCTTCGCCAGCAGTTCAGATAGAGTCCCTCTCAAAGTTTCCTCAAACGTTTTGGTGATTTCACGGGCAAGTGCTGCAGGGCGATCCCCAATGATTGTCAGGAGATCCTGAAGAGTCCTGGCAATCCGGTGTGGCGATTCATAAAGAACAATCGTCCTTGGTTCGGTTGTCAGAGCCTCGATCCTTCCTTTTCTTCCTTTCTTGACAGGAAGAAATCCCTCGAAGACAAACCGGTCCATCGGAAGACCACTCATCACCAGCGCCGCGGCAAGAGCAGTTGCTCCGGGCAGCGGGACGACTGGAAAGCCATGTTGAATCGCCGACCTGATCAGGGTAAATGCGGGATCGGATATTCCGGGAGTCCCCGCGTCGGTAATGACTGCGACAGCTTTCCCGGCCTGAAGCTCCGAGATAAGCTCGTCGACTTTCCTGGTTTCATTGTAGCTATGATAGCTGACAAGCGGTTTGCGGATTGCAAGGTGTTTCAGAAGAATGCCGGACTTTCTTGTATCTTCCGCCGCAATGAGATCAACCTCGCCGAGGACGCGTATTGCTCGCTGGCTGATGTCTTCGAGGTTACCGATTGGTGTGCTGACCACATAGAGAGTGCCGCTCCTGGTAGATCCTCCCATCCAGCCTACACTCCCCACTCGCGGGGATAGCGGAAGTCAATGTTCGTTGTGCGCCCGGAGATCTTCGGGACAAGCGGCGGTCTTCGCTTGAACTGGTTCATTCTGATCAGTGACTGTATCCGAGTGATAAATTCAGTGGGGAAGCCCAGGTCCTTCAATTCTGATTCGCTCTTTCGCTGGTCAACCATTGCGAAGAGTAATCGATCGACATCATGATAGGTAAACCCGAGTTCCTGCTCGTCGGTCTGTCCATTCCAAAGATCCGCTGATGGGGCCTTGGTAACGATCGAATCCGGAACACCCACCTCGGTGGCAAGTTGCCATACCTGTGTCTTGTACAGATCGCCAAGAGGGTTGAGCGCACAGGCCATGTCGCCAAACATTGTTCCATAGCCAAGCAATGTTTCGGTCTTGTTACTGGTACCGATCACAAGCGCTGATTCGCGCGAAGAGAGATCGTAAAGGACAATCATCCTCTCCCGCGCCATGATGTTTCCCGTCCGGATATTCACCTTTGAATCCACCCGGGCAGTGTGCGCCGAAACCATCGGGGATATTTCAACGATCTCCAGCCTGATCCCAAGAGATCCGGCGACAAGTGTCGCATCCTCAAGACTTCGGCCGTTGCTGGAGGCCGAGGGCATCGCGACACCGATCAGCGCTTGAGGACCAAGTGCTTCGGCGGCAAGATACGCTGCGAGGGTTGAATCGACTCCGCCCGATAGGCCAATGATCCCCTTCTCAAACCCCGCAGACCGGACTGCGTCACTGATAAAATGAACCAGAATTTTCCGAACAATTTTTACGTTGAGTTGGAGGTCGATCGTGTGGCCGTCAATGGGTTCCATTGCTAAAAACTACCAAAATGGGCATACTGATTCAAGGATCAAGCCAAAAATGACCCCTTTTGTGCCAGTTGTCACACGTTCTTCGGGGGATGGGTTCTATTTTGTATCAACAAGCGAACACTCAGTAAAGATCCCCTATCCGGTCCGTGGACCGGCGCTCCGCGATCACGAAAGCGGTTCGCCGGGCAGTTCATTGCCACAAAGAGCAACCAACATCCGAGGTCTCGATGTCAGTCCAAACTGATGCCTGGGTTCTCTACAAGGGAGATCCGGACAGAAGCGACCAGCCGGCGCGAATGGCCCGTGAGCCATATTGCTTCCGCGAGATAGGAGACGAAGAGGTTCTGGTTGCCCCCCTGTATGGCTGCTGGGAAGGAAACATGACGCATGCGCTCGAACGAAAACCCATAGACATCTGTGAGCAGCGCGGCGAGGACAAGGTCGTAATTGGCAACGCCGGAGTAGTTGAGGTCCTGGAGTGCGGAAGCAAGGTGACCACCGTGAAAACCGGTGACAAGGCAGTCCTGTTTTGTAACGGCCAGTGGGACAAGTTTGGATACCCGATGAAGATTCTGGGTTATGACTCGCCGGGAAGCATTGGACTCCTTGCCAGAAGAACCAAGCTGCATCAATATCAGGTCATCCCCCTCCCTTCAGACACAAAATACTCGTTGCAGCAATGGGCGGCGTTTTCACTCAGGTACATTACCGCGTGGTCTAACTGGTACCTCGCCTATCACACATGGCGCATTCAAATGACAGAGGAAGATTGTCCGGCCCCTCACGTATGGGGCTGGGGCGGAGGCGTTTCATATGCGGAACTGGCGCTCGCGAAATTCTCAGGATGCAGAGTGTCGATGCTCTCTGCAAATCAGGACCGTCTGTCTGAATTCAGGAGAATGGGAATCATTCCCATCGATCGAAGACAGTTCCCGTATCTTGACTACGACGAATACCGATACCTCCGGGATCCTGAATACAAGAAGCGGTATCTTGAGTCCGAACGTTCCTTCCTGAAGGTTGTTCATGAACTCACTGACGGTCTTGGTGTAAGCATTTTTATTGACTATGTCGGATCACCGGTAATTCGCGCTACACTCAAAGCACTGGCCCGCCAGGGAGTGGTGACAACAGCAGGCTGGAAAGAAGGAATGACGGTCACCACCTATCGTGCGATGGAATGCATTAACCGGCATCAGCATGTTCACACGCACTACGCGAGATACCCGCAGGGACGCGCAGCCATCCGCTTTGCCGAGGAAACCGGCTGGGTGCCGGAGCTCGACAGCTCCAGAGAATATTCGTTCGATGAAGTTCCGCAGCTCGCTGCCGATTATGCCGCGGGGAGATGTTCGTATTTTCCAATATTCAGAATCAACGCGTAGCAAGGAAAATTTATGGATGTGAAGGACCTGTCGGCGGAAATAAAAGCAATTCAGGCAAAGCACCGCTCGAACCCCGAGATGGTGAAGGGCCTGAAAGTCCCTTATTTCCGAAGAGGCGAGATGGCAATCCCGGCTTTCAAGATGAAAGCGGGTGGAAGTCCGGCGACGGACGCGCGCGAGGGAAGTCTGAAACTCATGAAGAAAGTGACCGACCTGCCGGTCGACTTTTTCTTTTATGACCTTGAAGACGCCTCGCCTGATAACCCGGAATACAAATCATTCGCGCGTTCCTTCGTTGTCGAAGCCCTTACCACGTTTCAGTTTGGAAAGCGGGTTGTGGCTTTCAGGCCGAACAACATCCGCACAGAGTACTTCGAGAAGGATATCCTTGAGGTCGTATCAGCAGCCGGTCAGCACCTCGACGCCATGGTCATTCCAAAGACCGAGCATGCGGAAGAGGTCGGGGACATTATCCGGCTCATCAATAAAATCCAGGAACGCGCGGGACATACAAATCAAATAAGTTTTGAGATTCTCATTGAATCTCCGAAGGCATACCTCGAGGCAGAAAAGATTGCCGCCCTCGATCAGGTGACGGCTCTGATTTTTGGAGCGTGGGACTTTGCGCGGACAATCGGGGGAAGAGTTGAGCCCGAATCCTGGACTCACGACCAGGCCTCTGCGCGTCAACATCTACCGATCATTGCAGCAGCTTATGGAAAAGATGCGGTTGATGCCGTAACTGGCACGCTTCCCTTGCGGCCCCGGATGCCTGAAGGTGTGACGACCGAAGAGTATGAAGCTTCTCTTTCCGGGGAAGCCGGCCGGATCAACGCAGGAAAATTCGGACTTGCCTTCATTCAGCAGGTGCGCGATCGCCAGCGGGCAATAGAGCTGGCCAGCGGAGACGCACTGAACGCGCGGCGATGCGGCTATGCAGCGAAGTGGATCCTGCACCCGGACCAGATTGAACCTATCCAGCGGGCCTGGACCCCAACCCGCGAAGGAGCAATGGATGCCCTGAAGCTCACCGCGGCTTATGCGCGGGCAGCCCTTTCAGGCTCCGGTGCCGAAGTAGATGGCAACAGACTGGCCGACAAGGCCGTTGTCGGAACCGACTGGTGGATCGTCCTTGCTGCCCTCAAGGGGAACGTGATCACGGAATCCGACGTTGAAGCGACGGGATTCAGCTTGCAGCAACTCAAGAGAACGGTAGTAACACATGACAATCACCTTTCGCAATCCTAAAATGCATACAGTCCCGCTGCTCGAACGAGCGATCATTCTTCAAAAGGAAGCGCTTGAGGCGATCGGTATCGCCCTGGCGGAAAAGGGTTCCGATGATGAGGGAAATGGAAGGATTGCCCTTCACCGCATTCAGGTGCCGGCGTTCAACCTCGCCCGCCTCCTCTCTGAAGCTGCCGGTGCCGAAGCCATGGTCAGGTTTTCCGGGAAGGAAGAATCGGGCGACTTCGAACAGCGTCTTGCTCTCTTATCGGTTGCGGCTTCAGTCAACAATCTTGCAACGGTGCTGACCAATGACCCGCTACAGTTCGGAATTCATGACCAGGGTCCATTCGAGGAATTCCTGTCAATTGCGAACCATTTGAAATTGCATTCCTCATCCGCGTCATGGGTTCATTTCGGACAGGAAGTGCTTTCACGGGATTCAGAATTTTCCGGCAATGCCGGTTTGGATGAGATCCATAGCGAGTTCAGGGCGATGTTCGCCCGATTTGCAGACTCAGTCATCGCTCCGATCGCCGAGCAGATTCATCGCCGGGACCAGATTATCCCGGATGACGTCCTCAGCCAGCTTGCGGAGCTCGGTGCTTTTGGAATCTCCATTCCGCAGGAGTATGGAGGGAGCTTCTTCGATCACTCGGCGATGGTTCTCGCCACCGAGGAACTCAGTCGGGCAAGCCTTGGCGCCGGCGGGAGTGTTCTGACACGTCCGGAGATCTGCGCGAAAGCACTCCTGGCAGGAGGCACTGAAGAGCAGAAGAACAAGTGGCTGCCGATTATCGCTTCAGGAAAAAAGATGGTGTGCATCGCAGTGACGGAACCCAACACGGGATCAGATGTTGCCAGAGTTTCGTTGACTGCCACCCGAACAGCAAACGGATATCTCCTGAACGGGGAAAAAACCTGGGCTACCTTTGCAGGGCGATCTGAAATTCTGTGCGTGCTTGCCCGGACCGGCGCTCCCGATTCGGGGCACAAGGGCCTTTCTCTGTTCCTTGTTGAGAAGCCTTATGACCCGGCTTCCGACGAACATCATTTCCGGTATCAGCAGACGGACGGAGGGCTGATCGAAGGGCATTCCATTCCGACAATCGGCTACAGAGGAATGCACAGCTTTTCGGTGACATTTGAGAACTACTTTGTGCCCGCCGACCAGCTTATTGGAGAGGAAGGGCGAGGGTTCTACCTGCAAATGCAGGGATTCGCGGGAGGCAGAATCCAGACAGCGGCAAGAGCTGTCGGCGTCATGGAGGGAGCGTTTCGCGAAGCGATTTCCTATGTAAAGAGCAGGAAGGCTTTCGGCCAGCCTCTGTCAGAATTCGGCCTGACGCAGCAGAAGATTGGACAGATGGCAGTAAAGATTCAGACGAACCGACAACTCGCGCTCCATGTGGCCGGACTTATGGACAGCGGTGAGGGATCTGCGGAAGCTTCTCTGGTGAAGTTCCTCGCCTGCAAGGACGCTGAATGGGTAACCCGCGAGGCAATGCAACTTCATGGAGGGATGGGTTATTCTGAGGAGTACCCTGTCTCCAGGCACTTTGTGGATGCAAGAGTTCTCTCAATTTTTGAGGGGGCTGAGGAAATCCTCGCCCTCCAGGTTATCGCCCGGCCATTCCTCGAGCAGCTTCGGCAGCCGGTTATTGCATGACAGGCAAGGGATCCATCGAAAATTTTTTCGAGGATTTCACTATCGGAAGACAGTTTGTCTGTCCGACGCCGAGGGTCCTTACCGATGCTGACAGGGTCGCCTATATTACTTACACTGGTGACCGCTCTCCCCTCTATTGTAATTCAGAAAACCTCGTCCACCCTCTTATTGTCTTCCACACCGTGCTCGGACAAACCGTCCGCCAGATTTCTTTGAACGCTGTCGCAAACCTCGGGTACGCAGAGCTTGTCTGGCACAGTCCCGTCCGGACAGGCGACGTGATTTCGACGGAGGCTGAAATCGTTGGGTTGAAAGAGAACAGCAACCGTGAATCGGGAATTGTTTATGTGCGGACAGTCGGACGAAATCAGCACCACGAAGAAGTTCTTACATACTACCGCTGGGTCATGGTGAGAAAACGTAGCGCGGTTGAAACTCCGTTTCTCGCCAATCCGGTCATACCAACCCTTCAGCCGATGGTGAAGGCCGATCAGCTCTCTGGTGACCATCCAGGGCCGGACATTGAATCCAGGAGCACAGACGGCAGGTTTCTTTTTGAAGATTACTCGGTCGGCGAATGCATTGATCACGTGGACGGAACAACCATAAATTCCTCCGATCACATGAGTTTCACGCGCCTCTATCAAAATTCTGCAAGAGTTCACTTTGATGCGATCATCACCGGTGGGAAACCACTCGTTTATGGTGGGCTTGTTCTCTCCATCGGTTACGCGCAAGCGTTCAACGGAATGGAACAAAGACTTGGCCTAAGGGCAATCAACTCAGGCTCACACGCAAACCCGGTCTATTCCGGCGACACTCTGTACTCACTGACCAGGGTGGTCGACAAACAGGAACTCAGCAAGGGTGGCGGGGCGCTGCGGTTGCAGCTTCTGGTTCTGAAAAACGAAAGGCCACCAGCCGGGTTTGAACCCCATATGGTTGATCCTGCTACCGGAAAGAAAAGGTATCACAGGAATGTGGTACTTGACCTCGATTACTGGGAGCTTATCGCGCGAAGGAGTTCCGATGCCTCCTGATTCCAGAGATCGACTCCCATGGATCATCCGGACCTATGCCGGCTTCGGAGGGGCAGAGGAGACCAACAAACGGTTTCACGACAATCTGATGTCGGGGCAAACGGGAATTTCGGTGGCGTTTGATCTGCCTACACAAAATGGCTTCGATCCGGACGCACCCATTGCCCGTGGAGAAACCGGGGGCACCGGAGTAAGCGTCTGTCACAGCGACGACATGGAGACGCTGTTCCGGGGAATCGATCTCGCACGGGTCAACACATCGATGACGATCAACGCCACGGCACCGTTCCTTCTCGCATTGTATCTCGTGCACGCGGAACGATCTGGTACGCCATGGAACTCACTGCGCGGGACCGTTCAAAACGATCTCCTGAAGGAATTTGTTGCCCGGGGCACAAGCATCTTCTCTCCACGGGTATCCCTCAAGCTCTCAACAGATCTCATCACCTTCACGGCGGATAAAGTTCCTCAATGGAATCCTGTGAATGTCTGTGGTTACCACTACATGGAAAGCGGAGCCAGGCCTTTCGAGGAGGTTGGCTATGCAATGGGAAACGCGCTCCTGATACTGGACATGGTGCGGCCGGAGCTTTCACCTGCACACTTTGAAGCGGTCGTCAGGCGGATTTCATTTTTTATCAACAGCGGAATAGAACTTGTCCCTGAGATCTGCAAGATGCGGGCTTACGCTCGAGTGTGGACAGAGCTCTGTCGAAGCGAGTTTCAGATTGTGGATGTCCCGTTCAGGGCGGGGTGTCAGGTCCGTTCAGTCTCACTTACAGCGCAGCAACCGGAGAACAACATCGTCAGGATTGCCCTCCAAGCTCTCCCTGCAATTCTCTCTGCATCATCGAGGGTGAACGCGCTGCAGCTTCCGGGGTTCCGCGAAGCACTGAGTCTCCCTGACCGGATGGAACAGACACTGAGCATCCGGACTCAACAGATCCTCATGCACGAAACCAGAATTGCAGAGTACGGTGACATCTTTGAAGGAAACAGGATCATTGGAGAACTGACTGACGAAATTGTACGGCAAGCAAAGGACATCGCCTTTCAGCTTCGTTCGTCCGGCTATGAGGGCGCAATCAAAGTGATCGACAGGCAATTGACAGACGCAATCATGGAGAGGTCAC
>DAIPLH010000053.1:0-226 GCA_036769325.1 Bacteroidota bacterium | reverse complement strand
CGAGGATGTGGTGGTAGGAGTGAACGCATTTGCCGACCCGGTAGGTCTCTCCGAACAACTTTCCAGCACGGATATCTCAACACGAGGTGCGCCATTTGAGTTACAGCGAATCCGGGAAGTGCAGGCATGGAAAGAGTCCAGGAAAGTTGGTGAATATGACCAGGCGGCCAGGGTCCTTCGCGAAGCGGTAAGAGACGGAAAGAACATCATGCCTGCTACAATCGGG
>DAIPLH010000389.1:0-3289 GCA_036769325.1 Bacteroidota bacterium | reverse complement strand
CCGAGAGTCATTCCGCTGATGATCCTGTTCCTGCGCGGGAAGTTGACTGCATCGGGCTGCGTTCCCATCAAATATTCACTGATGATTGCTCCGTTTCTGACAATGCTGTTTCCAAGCGGAATGTTCTCAGGCGGATAGGGAACATCCAATCCTGATCCGATGACGGCAATGGTTCTTCCGCCCGCTTTCAGTACTGCTTCATGAGCAAGCGTATCGATCCCGCGCGCGAGACCACTGACGACTGTGAAGTCGAGGCGGGCGAGTTCCTGTGCGAAAAACCCCGCGAGCCTGGAACCGTAGGGCGAAGGATTCCGTGTGCCGACGACCGCAAGAGAGATTTCATCCCGCGGCAGAATCGTTCCGCGGGCGAACAGAAAGGGAGGAGGGTCGTAGACTTTCCGAAGATTGATGGGATAGGATTCATCCCAGACTGTAACGATGTGCGCATCAAGCCTGTTCAGTTTCGAAAGCTGCGCGTCAGCCAGAGCGGCAGCCTCAGATCGTTCGCTTCCGATCAGGAAGGAGAGAATGGAAGCGGCGGTTCGTTTGTCGAGTCCTTCGACGGAGGAAAGATCATGTGCAGTTGCCTGAAAGACGCCGCCGGTACCACCGAAGTGATTGACCAATCCCCGAAGGCGTGCCGTTCCGACGCCTGAAATGGTTGAGAGTATGATGAGTTCCCGTGCATCGATGTCCATAGTAACCTCGGAAATCCTGCGGCGGGAGCATTGCGGGGGAATTGCTTCAGCGGAGAGGCGGTTCTTTGTAGAGCGAGCCCCCAGTCTCGCTCATGGATCAAAAAGAGCGGCCCTTCTTTGTTTTGTCTAACCCCGAGTAAGCGACTCAGGAGAGTCGCTCTACAAGGGTCCACTATTCCTGGACAAGAGGGTCCGGTATTGCTCAACGAGTGATCGGGCGGTGCTTGCTGTTTTCGCTTCTGCGATGACTCTCACGATCGGTTCAGTATTCGATTTTCTGAGATGTATCCAGTGGTCGGGATAATCGATTCTGAGACCATCCTCTTCATTGATCTGCGCATCCGGCCCCAGAGTTTTCCTGACTGCCGCGATGGCGTGATCAGGTGTTATGGTCCCGAGTTCGATCTTCCCTTTTGCGATGAAATATTGCGGAAGTGAGGACTTCAATTCGGAGAGTGTGCCTCCATGGGCAGCCAGAAACTGGAGCACGAGGGGAATTCCCGCCATTGCATCTCTTCCAAGATGGACCGGGGCATAGATGACGCCGCCACTTCCTTCCCCGCCGATTGTCGCGCCCACCTCTTTCATTTTCCTGGCCACGTTTATTTCGCCCACGGGCGTGC
Organism: Bacteroidota bacterium; assembly: GCA_036769325.1. GTDB lineage: Bacteria > Bacteroidota > Ignavibacteria > UBA10030 > UBA6906 > DAIPLH01. The sequence goes on along the minus strand of DAIPLH010000389.1, from coordinate 1,968 downwards.
GAATCACCCTGGCTCCGTAGCGTGTTGCGACATCGTCAACCGCTCGTGTTGTAGAAAGGTTCGTGACCACGGTGGATTTACCGCGCCCCTCAGCTTTCTCCCGATCCAGAACATAGCTCACAGCAGCTGTGATGGTGTATTCCTCAACGAACGGTTCTCCCTGTTCAGTGATGAAGACGAGTCTATCACCATCGGGGTCCACTGCAATGCCAAGGTCTGCCTGCTCGCTTCGCACCCTCTTGCAGAGATCCTGAAGGTTTTCAGGGAGCGGTTCAGGGGTGTGGGCAAAGATCCCGCTGGCATCGCAATTCATCTCGATCACTGTGCACCCCAGAAGGCGCAGCAGTTTTGGAACAACAAGTCCGCCGGAGCCATTCACACAATCAATGACAACCTTGAATGCACGCTTCTTTGTGATGGCAGGGTCGATATAGGGTGCAGCGAGGACGCAGCCGATATGCTTCTCAAGCCATGACTCGTCTGCACGATGCTTGCCGGTTCGATCCCATGACGTAAAGCGGAACGTTTGCTTCGCAGCGATAGCCTGGAGCTGCGTGTTCTCCTCTCCGTCAAGGAACATTCCTGATGACCCGAGGAATTTCAAGCCGTTCCACTGAATCGGATTGTGGCTTGCAGTGACGGAGATGCCTCCGGCGGCTCCTTCTTTTTCCACGGCAAGCTGGATGGTCGGGGTCGGACAAATGCCGAGAGCCAGGACATCGACTCCGGATGCAAGAAGTGTTGACGAAACCAGGTTACCAACAATCTTGCCGCTCACGCGACCGTCACGTCCCAGAACGACCAGCGGATTGGTCGGGGTGAGTCGCTTGCAGTACTCAGCAAACGCAGATGCGTAGCGGACGATCACCTCAGGCGTGAGGGAATCGCCAACGATGCCCCGAACACCTGAGATGCTGACCATCAGTGACATGTAAGACGTGTTCCTTGTTTCAATGGGGGAGCAATGTAGGGAAGGGTGGAAAGAGAAGCAAGAAAAAGTCAGTAGTCAGTGGTCGGAAGTCGGTAGCAAGAGGCAAGATTGACGCTGTGAGAGTCCCGTTAGGGACGGCCTGTTGGTAGAACAACCAAACAACAAAAATAGTCGAAAGCTCCGTTAGGAGCGGCCTGCCTCCCATAGGTAGGAGAGAGGGGAGAAAGCAAGAAGTAACAGCAAAGAGCCAAGGGCAGAAAGGCATGAGATAAGAAGGAAGATCCACGAGACGACATAGGATGCAGGGCGAGCAATTGGAGAAAAGCGGTGTTATATTGTCGGGGAACCAAATCCTTGATGCGATGAGAAGAAAACCTTTTTGGGGAATTCATGGCAATGAAATCAAACGTGATTCTTTTCTGGATCCTTCTCCCCGCAAGCATCGTGGTATTTGGCTGCACAAGTGGTGAGAGCCTCGCGGTTCCTGCGATCGTCGGAGAATGGAGATCATCTGTGCAGTTCAAGACTGGCCCCTTCTCATCAATCAACAACCTCGAGTTCATGTTTGTATTCAACCTCGGGGGAACGATGACTGAGTCGTCGAATTACGACGGCGCGCCGCCGGTTCCCCCTGCAGATGGGATTTGGAGGAGTCTTGGGCCGGAGGAGTTCGAGGCCAGGTACGAATTTTATATTACCCAGGCACCATCCGGAACGGATGCGATCATCGAGGGCGGAGGATGGCTTCCCGCCGGCCGGGGAGTCTTCACGGAGCGAATCAGACTCTCTTCAGATGGAAAGTCATTTTCCTCCACAGTCAGCTACGAACCTCTCGATCTTGAGGGCAATCCAACCGTCGGCGGTGGGGAAGGAGAAGGGAGTGGTGTCCGGCTCGAGTTCTGATCCGGTGATCGCCTCTACGGATCTGCGGCTTTTTTGGTACTGTCCTAATTTGAGGGTACGCGGGACAGTTTGTCCTAATTAGGGTAATTACTCACTTGACACACCCACTATTTTTACTTATATTGTACTCAGTC
>DAIPLH010000388.1:0-3291 GCA_036769325.1 Bacteroidota bacterium | reverse complement strand
GCTGAGCCCTTTGGCGTCGGCGGCTCGGTATCCTTTGGGGGTTCAAACTTAGGTTCTCTTAGTTCAGCTGTTGCCAGACATTTTCAGCACAATGCAGACAATCATCTTTCAGAAGCAGTGTTGGCCTCTAAGTTGGCTGGGTTCATCAGGAGAGAGCAGGATTGGACATTGCAGACCAACCTCGCCGCGAAGGAAATTGTCCAATTGGACAAGCAAATTACCTCAGCCGACATCCGCATTCAGGTTACAGAGAAAGAGCTGGAAAACCACGAGAAGGCAATTGAGAATGCTGAGGAGGTGGAGCTCTTCCTCAAAGACAAGTTCACCAATCAGGAGCTGTATCAGTGGATGAAGGAACAATTGTTTGCTGTCTACAAGCAGAGCTACAACCTCGCTTATGACATGGCGAAGAAGGCAGAGAAGGCCTATAAGTACGAGCTTGGGACTGAGACTGCGAGCTTCATCCAGTATGGTTATTGGGACAACTCGAAGCAGGGGCTTGTGTCAGCTGACAAGCTGCAACTCTCTTTGAGGCAACTGGAAAAATCATATCTCGAAGAGAACAGACGCCAGTTGGAGTTGAGGAAGAGTGTTTCGTTGGCAGCGCTGAATCCACTTGCGATGATCGAACTGAGGGAAACCGGACAGTGTTTTGTCAGTCTTCCGGAGGAGATCCTTGACCTTGATTTCCAAGGGCACTACTTCAGGAGGGTCAAGTCTGTCGGACTTTCCGTCCCTTGTATCGCCGGACCGTTTACCGCCATCAATTGCTCGCTTCGTTTGCTGAAGAATTCCTATCGCATCAACACCACAATGAACGATGAGGGAAACTACGAACACAATAATGATGAGGGTATCCCGACCGATGATGATCGCTTCCGGAGCAGCAATGTGCCAGTAACGGCCATTGCCACAAGTACGGGGCAGAATGATGCCGGGGTGTTTGAGTTCAATTTCCGTGATGAGCGGTATCTGCCCTTCGAAGGTTCCGGTGCAATCAGTGAGTGGCAGCTTGAACTGACCACCGATTCACAGCTTCGACAGTTCGATTTCTCAACAATTTCGGATGTGATTATTCACATCAACTATTCGGCTCGGGAAAGTGGCGGGTTGTTCAAAGAGAAGGCAGTTGAGTATATCAAGAATTACATCATGAATGCTGCCGAGCTTGAAGACCAACCCCTTATGAGAATGTTTGACCTAAAGCATGAGTTCTCCACCGAGTGGTACAAGTTCCTCTATCCTGCGACAATGGGGGGAGAACAGATATTGGGCGTCACAATTGGAAAGGAACGGTTCCCCTTCTTCGCTCAAGACAGAGACATCGTTGTCATGAAGATTGAGGTGTTCGCGAAATGCACGACCGCAGGCGACTATCACCTCATAATGTCCCATGTCAACCTTGACGGAGATACGGTAACCTCCTCCCAGGTTACAATGCCTCAAAGTGAGACCTATGGAGGGTTGAACAAAGCGACCATCGACGTTAATGGGGCCGGCTTGAACCTCGAAGAACTCGACATCTCGGGCCAGATGACATTCAAGCTAAAGTCCAGCGCCGAATCTGACTTTACAAGCCTGGACACTGATCCGGAGGAAATCAAGGAGATGCAAATAGTGGTTCACTATCGATTGGAATAGGGATCTTCGGAAGAAAGAATCCCTGTTTCCCAGGCACAAGGCCTGAAATTTCAAATCTCATCAAGGTCGTCCACAATCAGTTCCTACCCTGTTGGTGTTCGACCTTCACCAAGCCCTTCCATGGAAGGCATGATTGATCGTGGATACAGCCGGACCCCGGATGTCCTTGCAAGGGCGCGAAAATAGCGAATCAAATTTGATGTGAACGATTCCTGCCTGTCAGTCGATAACAGCAAGTTCCATTCGAAGCCGACCTTCCTTCGGGCAATCAGATATTGAATTTTCTGGGTCCAGTGATGCAATCTCATGGGGCCAACCCCTGCACCGCGGCCGGAAGTTATTGAGTTGTATCCCAAACGCCGCATGGCCCTTCCTGTCAGCCACTCCATTATTCTTGCATCCTTTGCAGAGAGAGAGGTCTCAAAGCATCCGATTTCCGTTGCGCGAACTTCAGTTCTGAACGTTGTCGGATGTTCTTGCGGGGCCGACTCGTCGAGAAAAGAAAGTACGCGATCCATTGTTTTTCCGGGTGCGGATGCCAGATTTTCATACTGGATGATCATGAATGATTCTGGAAATCGCTGCTGATTCCTTTCGGCTCTCTCAACTGAGAGGCCCCATCGCGCCGCCTCCCTTCCAATGAGTTTCGATGATTGCCGGGAGAATGCGATTCCTCTCTTCATTTGAAGACAGGCCTGCCGGTCCCGGGGATCTCTGATAAGATGGATGACCCTGGCAAGGGGATGACGGGCGAGAAGGGATGGAACAATGAATTCAAAAGCACTCGAGTGCATTCCCCACCTTCTTCGTCCAACCTGACGTGCGTGATCCATGAAAAAGAGCTCAAAAAGCCTCAGGTATGATTTTTCTCCGTTTTCAAATTGTTCGATTATGCGGCGGTAGTCGAACGTCAAGCCACGGGAGTCGAAGTGGCACTTCATCAAATCAAGGCATCTTTGAGCGTTTTCCTTTTTCCGCAGATCACCACAGTGAACAAACGGTCGCTTCACCACCTCGAGCGAGGCAATCCCGATATTTGAATCCATCGTCAGCAGCCCGCTCATGAATGTCTTACCGCTTAGCCGAAGCCCGGTTATGTAGATCGGCCGTTCGTTTCCTCGTTGATCTGCTACCCTGACGTTGTCCATACAGGAACCGTCGGTCTAATGCGGGGAAGGTTACACTAGTTCTCAAATATTCACTCCTCATTCTTCACTCGTCAATCACTCTGCCCTAAAAAACCAAAGCCCCGGCAGTGTTGCCGGGGCCTTGTTGGTTCTGCACATGCGAATTGGACTTACTTCAGGAGCATCATCCGCTTTGTAACATGTTGCTCACCAGCGTCGAGCCTGTACAGGTAGACGCCGTTGGCGAGATCCTTGCCTGAGAAAGTTACCGAGTAATTGCCGGCGGCCATCGATCCATCAACGAGTCTTGCCACTTCCCGGCCAAGAATGTCGAACACCGTCAGAGTTGTGTACGCATCCTCAGCAATGCTGAAGGTGATGTTCGTTGACGGATTGAAGGGATTCGGATAATTCTGTTCCAGCCGGAACTCGCCCGGGATTTCCGCGCTGTTGAGAGACAGATCGGTTTCTTGTTCACCGGTCAGCCCGACTTCTCCTCCCACCATTCTCCTTGCACCCTCAG